>CAMVBD010000173.1 GCA_947165615.1 uncultured Clostridia bacterium
CTCCGGGAAGTCCGGGAAGAGACCGGCTACATTCTGGATCGGTGGCAGTTCCGCGACTTTGATAAAGGTTTTCAGGTTGCGAATGTCCATAGGATCCCGCCGATCTGTTTAATTATTTTTATCTATTTTATGGTTTAGTTTATTTTATTTTATCGGTTTTCGGGCGCTTTGTCAAGTCCCAATTTCACAGGCTGCCTCTTTTTTTTACAAAAATGTTAAAAATCAGACAGCTTTCCACGCGGGATTTCCCAAATAAGCGCGCCGGTGCGGCTGTCGACCCCCGTATCCGCGCCGCCTCCGGGCGCCGTTTCACAGGCGGTTTTTGCGTCAGTTCGCTTTTTGCCAGATCTTGACGTAGTCCACGACGAACGAGGTCGTATAGTCTTTTGCCTTCGTGATCTCCTCCGGGAGTTCCAGCGAAACGATCACCTCTTCCGGCACCTCGGACACGCCGAGGCTGAAGTTTGAGCGGGTGGTCTCCACGCCGTTGATGTAAAAGATATACTCGGTCTCGGTCCATTGGAGGCCGTAGGTGTTGTATTCCTCGTAGATGTTGTTTCCCTTAAAAAAGCCCAGCACGCGGGAATCGAGGTTTTCTTTGTCGTCGTCGCCGCCGTTGCAGTGAATGGTCTGGCTCACCGAATTGCGTACGGCTTTATTCTTCGCCGCGCCCTCCATCGCCTCAAAAATATCCAGCTCCGCGCCGCCGACGCCGCCCCTTGACAGGTCGTGGTCGTAGGGATGCTCGGCCTGCAGCCAGAACGCGCTCCAAAACTGGCCGCCGGGATTGCACTTGCAGCGGATCTCGAAATAGCCGTTCTTGTAGCGTTTGTTCAGCGCGACGGCGCCGGCGTACCAGCCCTCGCCGTAGGAGCCGTTTTCGAGATACGATGCGGTGAGGATCAGGTTGCCGTCCTCCAGCCGCACGGCCTCCTTGCCGTTGAAGCCCCCGCGCCGCGGGCCGTTGCCGCGGTAGCGCCAGGCCTCGGTGTCCAGCCGGTCGCCGTCAAATTCGTCGCAGAAAACAAGCTCGTAGCCTGCAAGGTCCAGCGGCTGCCCGGCGGGGGTCAGGGGGCGGTCCGCCAAAACGCTGCCGAACATCTCTCCGACAGCCATAAACACGGCAAACAGTTTTTTGAAGGAGAAGCCGCCGGAACCAGCAGCCTTCAGAATGCGGCCGATCCGGTAGATGGCGTCCTCCTGACGGAAGGCGAGGTGCAAAAGCTGTGCGATCTGATGCACGCGGAACAACTCCTTTCGGCGACGGCGCCTGCCGCCGCGCGGATGATCGTCGGGATCTGCTGATCCCATTATACAGGCTGCCGGTCCTCCTGTCAAGAAAGCGGCGGGACAAAAGCCGCAGCGTTTTATTGACAGCCGTCGTTTTTCTGTTTTCGGACGGGCGTTCCGAGGAAAGGTATTGAAATCGCATTTTCTTTTTGTTATAATGATAAACTGAAAAAATATCGGAGGGTTTTCCCTCCGCGGGAGACGTGATAAAAAATGAAATTAGGTATCGTGGGCGACGCCTGTAAAATATAAGCCCATAAAACGCCGAAATTTCAGCATATTCGCGTCTTCTTGTCAAACTAACGCCATGTAAATCCATGCCGCTTCATATCAAAATGGCGTAAACGGCGTGAAAAAATGGCGTAAAACTGAAAGAGCCCATACAAACAAAAAGAACGGCCGGAAGACCGTTCTTTTTTTTAGTCTTTGATTTCACGTATGCTTTTCGGGTAAAATAGAAGAAAAATCAGGAGGAAGATCCGGATGGAAAGTCATTATTTAAGCGAACGGGAGATAGGCTGGTTCCGGGACTATCTGCTCACGGAAGAAAAAAGCGCGAATACCGTTGAAAAGTATCTGCGCGACGCAAGGGCCTTTGCGTCATTCGCCGGGGGACGGGAGGTCACCAAAAAGCTGGCGGTCGCGTATAAGCAGGAGCTTTTGGACAGGGGTTACGCCGTGCGGAGCATCAACTCGATGCTCGCCGGGATCAACAGTCTGTTTGTTTTTCTCGGCTGGCACGATTGCAGGGTCAAGGCGATCCGCCGCCAGGCAGAGCTGTTCTGCAGCGAGGACAGGGAACTGACGAAGGCGGAATACCTTCGGCTGCTGAACGCCGCGAGGCAGAAGAAAAACGAACGGCTGCACCTGCTGATCCAAACGATCTGCGGCACGGGGATCCGGGTCAGCGAACTGCAGTTTATTACGGTGGAGGCGGCAAAGGCGGGGCAGACGTCCGTGCGCTGCAAGGGAAAGATCCGCACGGTATTTCTTGTAAAGGGGCTGAAGAAAAAACTGCTGCAATACGCCAAAAAGATGGGAATTGCAGCAGGGCCGATCTTTATTACGCGGAACGGAAGACCCCTTGGCCGGACGAATATCTGGCGCGAGATGAAGGCGTTGTGCGCCGCGGCGGGGGTGAGCCCGCACAAGGTCTTTCCGCATAATCTGCGGCACCTGTTCGCCCGGACCTTTTACGGCCTCGAGAAGGACATCGCAAAGCTCGCCGACATTCTCGGACACAGCAGCATCAACACCACGCGCGTGTATATCGTCTCCTCCGGACGCGAGCACAGGGCGCGTTTGGAAAAGATGGATCTGATTGTATAAACTTGCTGAAATCCGAATAACATAATTCAGTTTATGTTGTAATATTTGCAAAATGATACCATAAAACATAATAATATTCAAGTAAAAAATTTTAAAATCGTCTCGTCATTTCAATGAAATCGGAGCATTGAATATCTGTTTTTTTGTAAAAATAGATCAGACGAGACGCAAATAAGCTGCTATCCTCTTCCGAGTCCCGGACAGCAGCTTGGTTTTGTTTGTTTCCTGTGGGTCCTGTCCTGTTTGCCCGCGGTTTTTTTTTCGCGGCGGAGGGACTGCAACATAAACTGAATTATGTTGTTTTTGCACGTCGGTCGGGGGTTTTGTTCTCCGGAAAAGCTCTGCGCAGCTTTTTATGACGCGCGGGAAACGCTTTTGCAGGGAAGGAAGCCCGGGTATGAAGGTTGACGTTTTATACGATGTATTCTGTGACAAATGCGGTCGTTCCCTCAGCAAGGATTACGCAAGCGGCCTTTTTATCAGCGCCGGAACCGCAGAAAAAGAAGCGAAGCGGCTCGGTTTTTTTGAGATCGGCGGGAAGCGGATCTGTCCTGCCTGCGCCGAGAAACTTTCGCTCAAGCGCGTGCCGAAGAAAACGCACGCAGCCTCATCCCGCGCGTAAGGCGGCGGATTATGGCGATTCTGGATCTGACCGGCCTGCGCAGCGGGAAACTGACGGCGCTGTACCGTCTTGACGAGAAAAAACGGGGAAACTGCGTCTGGCTTGCGAAGTGCGACTGCGGAAAAGAAGTGAAGGCGATCGCCTCCGATCTTCTCAACGGAAGAGTCAAAAGCTGCGGCTGCGCGAGAAAAGAGAAGAACGTAAAGGATCTTCGGGGTATGCGGTTCGGAGAACTGACGGCGATCGAACGGCTGCCGCAGAAGAAGGGAAGCTCCTATCTCTGGCGCTGCCGTTGCGCCTGCGGGAACACGACCGCCGCCAGCACCGCCCAACTGATGAACGGGACCAAAAAGAGCTGCGGCTGCCTGAAGATAAAACACGGAAAAGAAACGGCAAGCGATATCGGGGGACAAAAGTTCGGGAAGCTGACTGCCCTGCGCCCCACCGACAAGCGCCTTGGCGGAAGCGTGGTGTGGACCTGCCGCTGCGACTGCGGAAACCTTTGCGAGGCGTCCGTTAACGAATTGCGGACCGGCAACACCAAAAGCTGCGGCTGTTTGCTGCAAACGAACGCTGCGCCGCCGGCTTTCCGCTGGGAAGAGCAGACTGCCGAGACCTATCGGCAGAGAAAACGGCGGGCGGACAATACCAGCGGCTATACCGGCGTGCAGAAGACAAAAAACGGAAAGTGGCACGCATTTATCACGGTCAATAAACACACGTATCATCTCGGAACGTACGAAAAGATCTCCGCGGCGGCGCTTGTCCGGCAGAGGGCGGAGGCGCTGGCGCTGGAAACGCCGCCCGAGAAGGTGGCCGAGGCGCTTGAAAACATAACGGCAGTTTAAGATCGGTAAACAGATCAACAAAGGCAGCGTCGGTTATTAAAGAGGAAAAAAGATGACCCAGAAAGAATTAAAGAAACTGAACCGGCGGGAGCTGTTGCAAATGCTTCTTACGCAGAGCCGAAAGCTGGACGAACAGACCGCCCAGATCGCCGACCTGAAAAAAAAGCTGGAGGAAAAACGCGCCGTTGAAAAAAACGCCGGCTCCATCGCCGAGGCCGCTCTGGGACTGTACGGGGTGTTTGAGGCTGCGCAGAAGGCAGCCGATTATTATCTCGACGCCGTTCGACTGATGGCGGAGCGGGAAGAGCAAAGCGGGGAATCCTGACCGATGGAAGAAAAAGAAACCAGAGAAGACCTTTTGGCCTCGACCGAGCAGTTGGAAAAGGAGCTCGCAAGAGTAGATCATAAAAACAGTTTTCATCGCGCGCTGCGAAGAACCGTCTACGCGCTGGTCGTT
>CAMVBD010000174.1 GCA_947165615.1 uncultured Clostridia bacterium
ATTTGAGAAGTCCGCCGTCGCCGTATTTTGAGACGACGTAGTTTCCGGCGTTTTCTTCCGCGTCGCCGGTAAACATGACGCTTGTGCCGCCGAGATCCATCCGCATGATCGTGGAGCCCTCGTTGCAGGCCTTCCACTGCGGATCGAAGGTATAAAAGACCGTGAATACCGCATCGCCGACCGAAAACCGGTCGCCCTCATGCAGTTCGGCGGCCTTTTCACGAAAGCGCGGCACAAGCCTCTGGTAATCCCCGGCTATCTTTTGCGTCCATTCGTCAACCCCTGCATAAAAAGACGGATCGGGGAAGTTGGCGAAGACTTTGTCAAACGTCAGGACCCCGGGACGGTTTTCGACGATCTCAAGAAAGACCTCACAATGGTCGTCGTGCGCGTGCGAGAGGAACCAGACGTCGATATGCGGGATCTCTTTTCCGGTCACGGCTTTGAGGTCCTCGATAAAATGATCCGTTTCGGTCCGGTGCCCGCCGTCTATGACGATGACTTTGCCGTCCCCGGTCGTAATGATAAAGCTGTCGCCGATGGTGTCGGTCACGGAACGGAGCATATGGATGGCGTTGCGGTACATGGTATTTTTCATGGCTTCCTCCGGGAAATCAAAAGGGATTGGCAGATCAGAGCCTGTTTTCCATATTATACAGCATGGAAGACCATAAATCAACGACAGAATCCCGCCGAAAAGCGGGATTTCTCTGTTTACAGGCTGATCGCCGCGGATTTGCGGTTGTTTTTTCCGTTTTTTGCGTGTATAATGAAGCCGTACGGATTTTCTTTTCGGAGGTGCTCTATGAAAAACGTTGCGAACATCATCAATTTCGCCAGAGGGTGCGAGCCCCGCAGCAACGACGATTCCTTTCTGCTCCCGACGCTCAGGGAGGAACTGGACCTGTGTCAACGGTACGGCTTTCGCTCGACTGTTCTTCTCCAGTATGACGCGCTGGTAAAGCCGGAATATCCGGCGCTTGTCAAATCCGGTTACGACGTGGAGACGGGCCTGTGGCTCGAGATCGTACAGCCGCTGGTCGAGGAGGCGGGCCTTACATGGCGCGGGCGCTACCCTTGGGACTGGGACATCCGCGTAAACTTTCTTTCTGCCTATACCCCCGACGAGCGCGTGCGCCTGATCGACACGGCCTTTCACGGATTTAAGCGCGTTTTCGGGGCCTTCCCGAAGGTCGCGGGGTGCTGGAGCATCGACGCGTTTTCTCTGGACTACATCGAGCGGACCTACGGGCTGTCGGCCTTCTGCCTGTGCAAGGAGCAGTACGGCACGGACGGCATCACCGTGTGGGGCGGGCCGTACACCGGCGGCTATTACCCCTCCAAAAAGAACGCCGCCATCCCCGCGCGGACGCCGGAAAATCAGATCGGCATTCCGCTGTTCCGCATGCTGGGGCCGGACCCCATCGACCAGTACGACCTCGGGCTTGGCGCGCCGGAGGAGGACCAAAAGGTCTGCTCGCTGGAGCCGGTGTACGAATTCGGCGGCGGGGACCCCGATTGGGTGGACTGGTTTTTGCGGGAAAACTACAACGGCAAGGCGCTGAGCCTTGCCTACGCGCAGCTCGGACAGGAAAACTCCTTTGACTGGGCAAACATTTCCAAGGGGCTGCCCATGCAGTTTGAGAAGCTGAAGGAGAAGGTGGACACGGGCGAGATCCTTTTGCAGACGTTAGGGCAGACGGGCGAGGCCTTTAAGCGGGAATTTGCCCTGACGCCGCCCAACAGCACCTGCGCCGACACGGACGCAAAAAACACCGGGCGCAAGACCGCCTGGTATTACTCCCGGTATTACCGGTTAAACCTGATGTTTGAAAAAAACCGGGCGTGGATCCGCGATCTGCAGCTTTACACAGACGCTTACGCCGAGCCCCATCTTCTGACCAAAAACACCGACACCCGCTGCGGCACCTTCGCCCTGCCGGTCATGGACGGCTTCCGCTTTTCGGCGGGAACGGTTCGCGCCGGCGTCTACCTCGACGCGCCCGACAGCCCCGTCTTCGAGTCCGGGCTTTCTGGGGAGGATAGGCTGACCGCCGCGTGGGGCGGCGTCACGTTTACGGCGGCCGAGGACGCCCTGACGGTACACTGCGCTCTGCCGGGCTTTCGTCTGCGCTTTGTCACCGCCGACGTGCCGACCCTGCCCTATACCGGCGCGGAGGAAAAAATCCTGCATATGACCTTCCGCGATTTTACAGACCGACCCTTCGATTACAGCCTCCGACTTTCCGCCGGCTGCTTCCGGCAGACGGAAACGGGCCTTGCGGTATTCCCCGACGAAGCGGGCAATATCGTCTTTTCCTTTGACGAAGCGGAATAAAGAGAAATTTTGTGTATGAAAAAAAATGTTTTTGCACATATGATAATAGAAGAAACCGGACAATCCCTGCGGATTGCCCGGTTGTTGTTTTTGGCCAAATCATAAGAAAATCATCCGTGAAAGACGGGGCGCTGTCAGGAAAAGAACGTTCTCAAAAAATACGCCGGGGCGCAGGACCATGCGTGGCAGTAACTGTTGACCACTGCGCCGCCATAAGGGGACGCGGTGGGGGCTTTGGGGGCATAAAGCTCCCAAAAGGTGTCGGCGCCGCTGTCGGCCATACCGCCCCAGTAGCGGCGGAGGACGGACAGGGCCTTTTCCTTACGTGCTCTTTATGAAGATTCAAAAGACCCGGTTATTGAAGAGGTATGGAACTCGCTCAACTCGGTCTATATTCTGCTAAGAGAGCTGATCAAAGAAAGCCCTGAAGATTAAAGAGAATACTATATCTGCACGGTTATTTGGATACAATAGCCGTGCGGATTTTTTTCACCCCATGCTGTATAAAATGCCTTGAAATCAAAGGATAATCGGCATCTTTCACACGATTTACCCCGTTCAAGGCCAAAAAAAGAGCCTCGGGAAACGCGAATTTCCGGGGCTCTTTCTCATTTTTGAGTTTTTTTCAAGATCTTAAATCGTGTGCAAGGTGGGAAATCGTGTGCGAGATGGAACCGGATTTCTGTATATTTTTTTGTTATCGAAACAATCTGCGGAAAAATTCGGCGATCTTATTGAAGAAGTCTTTTATTCTTTGCCACAGGCTTGTGCGCGATCCGCTGTTTCCGGAGGGATTCGTGGAAGGCTCTGTGTCCGGGTTTGTTGACGGGTTATCTGGGGCGTCCCACAGTGCGTAGAGTGTTGTTGTTTTTGTCGTCAGGGGGATTCTTTCGCCGGGCTGATACGTTGTTCCCGTACCGTCGGCTTTTGTGTTCCAGCCGTAAAAGCTTTTGCTCGTCGGCGGGGTGATAAACGCCCCGGGGATCTGATTGGAAAGCGCCTTCACGCTCCCGCCCACAAACGCAATCTCCCGGTTGAATACGTGTCCCGCGCCGCCGTTGGCGTTGTAATACAGCATGGCGAGATCCCCGCAAAACGCGTTGTTAAGGATCCCGAGCCTGTTGTGAACAAAGGCACTGACTGTGCCGAAATAAGCGTCTGCGGCGGCCGAAGCGGACGAAATCGGCGAAGCGGCATCCGCGTACAGCGAGCGAACCAGATCCATTTGCCGGGACGCTGTGTTTTCCGCGTACAACTCCCCAAACAGCGCGTCGATCCGTTCCGGCGCGGTTCCGAATACCGTATCGCTCCACGTCTCGGCGGCGGCGAGGCGGAAATCCTCATGCCGGAAGAGCAGCGACAAAAACGTCTCCGTATCGAACGGATCGCCGAGTTTGTATAAATAGGAGAACGCATTGGAGCACCAGCCGTCCGGATCCGCCAGATCGCACCCGCAGTGCGCTTCGGGGGTATAAAAGCCTCTGTCAAAATCCCATACGGGCGCCGCGACAAGCCGATCAGCGTCAGAGTCTTTATAAAAGTAGAAGCTCGAGGTCGAGGAGTCAAGCGGCTTTTGCAGCTCCATAAACAGATAGGTTTTCGCAAGGGTATCCATATCGAAGTATTCGGTGTAGTATTTCCCGATGCTGTTATATCCCGTTTCGCTGTATATGGCTTCCTCCGCTTCGTTATAAAGTCCGGCGATATATCTGACCTGGGCTTCGCTGGCGTATTCGGGAGATTTTATGACCACCCACTGCCCGCGGTCGGAAACAAAGCCGCTGATCTCCTCGTCATAGCGGGAGGCGAATTCCAGCTCCAGCAGATACCCGCCGGAAATATCGGCCGGATCATTCGGAACGTTTACCCACTTCATGCTGCCCTTGACTGTGTGATCCTGTACCGTGCCGTTCGGCCCCGTTCCGCCGTGGGGAAGCGATTCGATATCCACATCGGGATTCGCTTTTTCATTCAGCTTCTCAAGATCGGTGATCTCCACCCGGTTTTCGCCGACCTCTACGCTTTCACAGACGGTGAAATTCCCGTAATACTCGCCGTTGAGATACAGATCCGCACAGCGGCATTCGCTTGTATAAGGAATGCCCAGCATCTGCCCGAGCGCGAGCCCGGCGGGCGTTTTGATATCGGTGTCGTCCTTATAATTTGCAAGCAGACTCCACTTT
>CAMVBD010000175.1 GCA_947165615.1 uncultured Clostridia bacterium
CTTCAATATTAGATTCAAATTATCCTAGGGATTTATATGAAGTTTATGTTGCAGGTTACTCGGCCTTGACCGGCGACGCGCCCTGTACGCTCTTGACGGCCGCCTCGGTCCTGCCCGGGGCAAAGGGAGACGTGATCGCCGACGCGGTCTATGAAAGTCTTTTGCTGTTTTTGGACGGCAAGGCCCCCGAAAACGCCGCTTCCTCGTTTTCTTTTGTCACAGCCGACGCGCCCGAAACGCTTGTTCAATAGGTTATTGCAAAGTCCCGGGTCATTTGCCGGGACTTTCTTCGTGCGGCGTTTGCGCGGTTTCGTCAAAACACGGTTCTCTATTGACTTTTTACCTGCGGGTTGCTAAAATAAAATCATCCGATCATCCGTTTTTGGAGGGATAAGTATGAAGAAAAACGCGCCGGACGCAAAGCCGCGTGACCCGAACGCTCTCGGTTTCAAGGAGGCGCTTGGGTACGGTTTCGGCGACCTCGGCAATCTTTTGAACCTGAATTTTGTGTCCAGTTATCTCAAGGTCTATTGCACCGACTACCTGCTCAAAGGCAGGGCAGAAGGGAAAAAGATCACGGACGATCTTGCCAATATGGTCCTGATCGTACGCCTTTGGGACGTAATCAACGATCCGATCTGGGGTCTGATGGTGGACCGCCGCAAGCCCACAAAGTACGGAAAGTTCCGGCACTACCTCGCAAGCGTCGCCCTGCCGCTGGTGATTTCGCTTGTGATCTGCTTTTTGCCGATGCGCGAAATCTTCCCCAACATGGGCTACGGGGCGCTGCTGGCGTTCTCCTATCTCAGTTATATTTTCTACGGGATGATGTATACCGGTATGAACATCCCCTACGGGTCGCTTGCGACCGCCATGACGAGCGTGGAGCAGGAACGCACCCTCCTGTCCACGACCCGCAATATCGGCGGCGGCGTCGGCGGCGGCATCGTTTCGCTGCTCGGGCCGATTCTGCTGTACGACAAAAACGACCTCGGGGAACGTACGCTCTTCAACAATCAGCACGCCTTTATAATGGCCGTCGCGCTGGCCGCGCTGGGACTGATCGCGTATCTATTGTGCTTTAAGACCACCAAGGAGCGCGTACAGTACTCCGAAAAGCAGGAAAAACTGGACGTAAAACTTACCTACGGTTCTCTGTTCAAGTCCCGTCCCTTCATCACGGTCACGCTTGCGGGAATGATGATCTCGGGCCTGCTGCAGTACCAGTCGTTCAACCAGTACCTGACCAAAAACTATTTCGCGGACAGTTCCCTGAATATTTACATCACGGCTTCTACCTATCTGCCCATGGTGATCCTCATTCTCCTGATGCCGAAGATCGCCAAAAAGTTCGGCAAAAAAGAGGTTACCACCGCCGGTCTTGCCATCGCCACCTTCTTCTCACTGGTCCTGTGTCTCATCGGTCCCAACGAACATCTCCGTACACATTACATGCCGTTCATTCTCACAAACTTCGGCGTCGGCGCGGGCTACTCTTTCCTGTCTATCCTGACTTGGGCGCTGGTCGGCGACGTCATCGACTACCAGGAGATGAAGACCGGCATTAAGAACGAGAGCGCCATCTACGCCGTTTACACCTTCGCCCGCAAACTCGGGCAAACCATCGCCGACTTCGGCGGGCTCAAACTCCTTGGCGGTTACGCCGGTTACAGCGCGGAAGAGACCGACAAGGTCGCGGTCGCCTATATCCCCGGCAAGGGCGACAGAATCTACAAAATGGTCTCCCGCGGCATGCTGATCGCCTACGGAATCACCTTCCTGCTGTTCCTTTTGTATCCCCTTAATAAAAAGAAACTTGCCGAAATGCATGAACAACTGGACGCCGCCCGCGCCGAACGGCTCAAAGCGCTGGAAAATGAAAAGGCAAACACCTTTACGGGCGCGTCGCAGCCCGAACAGGCGTAAAGCAAAACAACTTTACATCCCAAAATACCATGCCGCCGGAAGGAACCTTTCGTTCCTCCCGGCTTTTTTTGTCTTAATCGGCGTTTTTTTTGCAAGGCTCGGGACGGCAAACGAGCGGAAGATCAGTTGGCTGCGGGAGATTATTATAATGAATAAATATGAGATTCATTGTTGATAACAATAAAACGGTTATAAAGGGGGTTGATTATACATTCCCTTCCATATTCCGTATTCCAATGATACAGCGTCCTTTTTTGTCCGCGGCGGCAGGGCGCTGCCGGGCGTTTTCGGACGAAAACAGCACAAACTGTCCGGTTTTTCTTTGCGTGAATGGACCGGCTTTTGTGAATATACACAAAATCGTTTCACAATAAATGGCGAAATTGTTAAATGTGAATATATTATTATAAATATTATTTTTTTTAATATGAGAGTTTAGGAATCAGCATAAAAAATACCTGAAATTTTCCTTGAAAATCACGTTATTTTTCGCTAATATGGAATTTACAAAATGAAAAAAGGAGTGAATTTTGTGAGCAATCATCCCAAGAAGATCCTTGCCGTTCTTCTGTCTCTCGCAATGCTTTTCACGGTGGCTCTTCCCGCCGTCAGCGCCGCGACCGTCAAGAATGGCAAAGCGTTGGAACTCATCGATTACGATGCGTCCGAGCTTAACGTTAAAAAGCTTGGCGAAACCGCAGAGGGTTCTCCTGCCGTGAAGTATGAGTACGCAGACGACGAGATCGTCCGTGTTTCCATTATTCTCGGCAAAAAGGCCACTCTGGACGCCGGTTTTGAGTCCAAGGGCATCGCGCTGAACAAGGCTGCCACAGCCTACAGAGCGGATCTGAAGGCCGAGCAGGCCAAAGTGACCGCCAAGGTCGAAGCGGCTCTGGGCAAAAAACTGCAGGTCAAACACAATCTGACCCTTGCCATCAACGCCATTTCCGCCGACGTGCGTTTCGGCGACATTAAGACCATCCTGATGGTCGATGGCGTCAAGGACGTGCAGCTTGAAAACCGCTACGATCCGCTTTCCGTCGGTGAGACCGCCGATCCCGACATGACGACCTCCGTCGTCACCACGGGCGCGGAAGCCGCGTGGCTGGACGGCTACTACGGCGCCGGCTCCAGAATCGCCATCGTCGATACCGGTCTCATGGATAGCCATCAGTCCGTCTCCGCCGCGGCGTTTGACTACGCCATCGCCGAAGACGCCGAAAAGGCCGGCATCTCCGTTGAGGACTATAACCTCCTTGACGCGGAAGAGATCGCATCCGTCTTGGAAAACCTGAACGCGGACGCCTCCGCCGAGGACCTCTACCTCAACTCCAAGATCCCCTTCCATTATAACTATGTGGACAAAAGCACCAGAACCGACCACGCCGCCCCCGGCGACACCCAGGGCGAGCACGGTTCTCACGTCACCGGTATCGCTGCCGCGAACCGCTATGTCGAGAAGGACGGCGCGTTCGTTGACGCCAGAGAAGAAGTCAAGGCAGTGGGCGGCGCGCCCGACGCGCAGATCCTCGTCATGAAGGTCTTCGGCATCGGCGGCGGCGCCTATGACGCCGACTACATGGCCGCCATCGAGGACGCCATCGTCCTTGGCGCCGACTCCGTCAACCTTTCCCTCGGCTCCGGCAACCCCGGCTCCGCCTTCGCGAACGAGTATCAGGTCGTCATGGACAAACTCCAGGCCAGCGATACCGTTTACTGCGGCTCCGCCGGTAACTCCTATTCCTGGGACTACGCGCTCGAGAACGATTACGGCATCTACGCCGATTCCATCTCTCTTGCGACCTCCGGTTCCCCCTCGACCTATTTCAACTCCCTGTCTGTCGCGGCGTCCGAAAACACCGCTGTCGTCGCCTACGGCGCGACCTTCCAGGGTGAGATCAAGGTCATCCCGAACGACGGCTCCGTCACGCCCGCGACCTTCAACACCGTCGCCGGCGAATACGAATACGTTTACGTGGACGCCATCGGTGAAGAAGCCGATTTTGCCGCTGTCAACGAAGTCGCTCCTCTTGAGGGCAAGGTCGTGCTCTGCAACCGCGGCGGCATCTCCTTCTACGTCAAGGGCAACAACGCGGACGCCTACGGCCCCGTCGCGATCATCATCGCGAACAACGCCCCCGGCTCCATCAACATGAACACCACCGATTACGTCGGTAACGCCCCCATCGCCTCTATCGAGCTTGAGCCCGCCCTTGCCATCAAGGCCGCGTCCGAAGCCGGTGAGACCGAATCCGGCGTTAAATACTACACCGGTACCGTTGAGATCTCCGACGTGCTTGAGGCCATTCCCAGCGGCGCCGGCACCGATCCGACCGACTTCTCCTCCTGGGGCCCCACCGGCGCGCTGACGCTCAAGCCCGAAATCACCGCTCCCGGCGGAAACATCTACTCCATCCACGGCTACGCGACCGAGGACGGCGCCACCTATACCGGCGGTGCGGACGCCTACGAACTCATGTCCGGTACCTCCATGGCCTCCCCGCAGATGGCAGGTCTGGCAGCAGTCTTTTCCCAGTATATCCGTGAAAAC
>CAMVBD010000176.1 GCA_947165615.1 uncultured Clostridia bacterium
GCCTTGCCGTCGTCAACAAGGCCGACCTTGAAACAAAAACGGACCTTGCCCGCATCCGCGCCGCCGTCCCCGAAACGCTGGTGCTCTCGGCAAAGGACCCCAACGCCTTCGATCTGCTCAAAGACGCCGCCGGGCGCATTCTCGGCGCGGGGGGCCTTGACTTTACCGAAGAGATGCTTGCGGGCGAGCGCCAGCGCGCCTGCTGCGAAAAAGCGCTTTCCGCCGTCACGGACGCCGTTTCGGCGCTGGACGGGGGTCTGACCGTGGACGCCGTCTCCGTCGACATCGACTGCGCCGTGGACGCGCTGTTGACCCTGACCGGCAAAAAAGCCTCGGAGGAGATCGTCAGCGAGGTCTTCCGGAAGTTCTGCGTCGGTAAATAAGAGGTTGGCAATCGAAAAAAAATAAATGCAAAATGCAGAATACAAAATACAAAATGAAGGACGGGGGCTTACGCCCCCGTACCCCCGTTTTTTCATGGCTCTTGGCTCACTCATGGCTCATAGTTCATAAAATTCATTTTTAATGCGGCGCAGCGGCCACCGAAATTCTGTATTTTGTATTCTTTTTGCATTTCCCCCGTGCGCCCGTGTACCCGTGCACCCGCCGCCGAAGGCGGCTCTTTCCGCAGGCGGCTTTACATCCCCCCCATCATCGCCACGGCCGCGGCGCCGGACAGGACGGCCAGCACATACGACAGAATCCGCAAAAAAAGCCCCCGCCGGTTTTTGACCCGGCGCGAGGGCGTGACGGCGGCGTCCCGCAAAAGGGACGCCGCTTTTCGTTTGAGAAGCTCCGGATCCTTTTCGGCGCAGGCGGGATTTACGAACAGCAGGACCGAATCAAAATACGCGCTTTCGGGCTGGGGGATCTCCAGCACCAGACGGTTGACTCCCTTGACCATGGGGCACCTCCGAAGGAAAATATTTCAACATCCGTAGGATAACCCATTGTCAAGACCTTATTCCGTTTTTTTGTGAAATCTGCTATTTGCCTAAAATTTTCCGGCGATTTTGTTTAGGATTGCTAAGTTTTCACAGGAAAGGCTTTTTTTACATTCTGTATATTTCGCTTACAAGCCATCTTGTTCAAAACCTTGTTCAAAATGTTTATAACCTTCCCCAAAACGGTTGATTTGATGGGGTTTTATGCGAAAATAATTCTGAACATTTTAGAATTTTAAACATTTTTTGTATACAAGGTGTTTTATTCGGTTTCCCCGTTATACAGAACGGAGAGATTTTTCGGACAATTTTTTTGCAGGATTTTGTGCGATTTGTCCATATCCCTTACAAATCGACGTCCATCGTCAAACGGAAGTCCACGTCCGGGAAGGCCTCCTTCAGATCCGCTTTCAGCGCCTCAAACGCGGCCTGACGGTCCGGCAGCGCGAAGTCGAAAATGACGTCGAGGCTCACGCTGTTCTGCTCCTTGTTGTAGTAAAATCCATGGATCTGCAAAATGCCCTCGCGCGCCGTGACGGTGCTAAAGACCTTGTCCCGGAGAGCCCGCACCTCGTCCTCCTTCGTGTTGACGGAGTAGATGCCGACGCCCGTCAGCGCCACGCCGTGTTTGAGGTACACGTCCCTTGCAATATCACGCTCCAACAGGTCGATCTCGTCGGCGGTCAGGGTGTCGGGCACCTCCACGTGGACGCTGCCGATATAATTGTCGGGACCGTAGGCGTGCAGGATCAGATCGTACGCGCCGGAGACCTCGGGCCGGTCGCAGATGGTCTTTTTGATGGCGGCGGCGGTCTCGGGGTCCAGACGCTTGCCGAGGATCTCGTCCACGGTGTCGAGCATCATTTCAATACCGGATTTGATGATGAGGACGGCGATGACGACGCCGAGATACGCCTCCAGCGACACTCCCCAAATGAGCCACACGCCTGCCGCCACCAGCACGGACAGGGAGATGACCGCGTCAAACAGGGCGTCCGCGCCGGAGTTTTCAAGGGCGGCGCTTTTGACGGTCTTGCCGGTCTTTTTGACGTAAAGCCCCAAAAGGAGCTTGACGACCACCGCGGCGGCGATGATGATGAGCGAGACGGGGGCATAGTCCACAGCCTCCGGCTCGATGATTTTTTTGATACTTTCGATCAGCGACGTAATTCCGGCGTACAGCACCAGGGCAGCCACGACCATGGCGGACAGGTATTCCATGCGCCCGTGGCCGAGCGGGTGCTTTTTGTCGGGCTTTTTGCCGGCAAGCCACGCGCCGAAAATCGTGACGACCGAGGACAGGGCGTCGCTTAAATTGTTGACGGCGTCCAGAATCACCGCGATGGAGTGGGACAAAAGCCCCACCGCCGCCTTGAACCCTGCCAAAAACAGATTTGCGACAATGCCGATCACACTGGTCCGGACAATGATCTTCCCGCGGCTTGCCGCCGCCTCGCCGAGCGTCTCGTTTTCCGCGCCGGCGTTCTTCTTTTCCTTTGCCATTACAAAGCCTCCATTCAGCAGTCGGAAAAATTGCATACAACCGAATTGTACGCCGATGCGTCGGATTTGTCAAGGGGAAGGAGGAATGTTCGTGACTCGTGGCTCGTGGCTCGTGGCTCGTGGGTCGTGGTTCGTGGCTCACATCGGAAGCCTACGGGTCGCATTTAAAACGGGGTACGGGGGCGTTAAGCCCCCGTCCGACATTTTGTATTTTGTATTCTGCATTCTGCATTCCGTATTTTGCAGTCCGCAGCCCGGCAACCCGTTTTATTTCCGGTTCCGGTAATCCTCGTCGATCTGCGCCGACCAGTCGGCGGACAGGGGAGCGGCGCAGGCGCGCACCTGAGATACGGCGTTCGAGACGGTCTCGTACACCACCGCCGTGCCCTGCCTGTCGCAGTTGTAGTTGACCGCGCGCTCCGCGCCGATGCCGTAGCGCCCGGCGGTCTTGACGGCGTCGATGTTCGCGCCGATGAACAAAAACTCCCAGCCGTACTTTTCCTTCTGGCGGCTGACCATTTTGCGCACCTCGTCCGCCGTGTACTTTTTAGAGGCGTTTTCCATGCCGTCGGTCGTGATGACGAACATCGTGTTTTCGGGCACGTCCTCGGGGCGGGCGTATTTGTGGACGTTGCCGATGTGTTTGATCGCGCCGCCCAGCGCGTCGATGAGGGCCGTGCAGCCGCGCACGGTGTAGTCGCGGTCGGTCAGGTCCTCCACTTCTTCCAGCGGCAGGCGGTCGTGCAGGACCTCGGTCTCGTGGTCGAACAGGACGGTGGAAACGTAGCATTTGCCCGCCTGCCCGCGCTGCTTTTTGAGCATGGCGTTGAAGCCGCCGATGGTGTCGGCCTCCAGTCCGCCCATGCTGCCGCTGCGGTCGAGGATGAACACAAGTTCCGTGATCCCGTTCTTCACTTTTTCTCTTTTCATTTCTTTGGTCTCTTTTTTCATTGGTTTTTCCTCCGTTCGTTTTGTTGCGGCTTTATTATAGCGGAGAAAAACCGGGTCGTGGTCGCCTGTCAGGCGACAAATATCGCGGACGGCCGCTGACAGCGTACGGCCTTGCGCGGTATCATCC
Organism: uncultured Clostridia bacterium; assembly: GCA_947165615.1. Lineage (GTDB taxonomy): Bacteria > Bacillota > Clostridia > Oscillospirales > Acutalibacteraceae > RUG806. The sequence goes on from CAMVBD010000176.1 coordinate 3,526, forward strand.
GAAAAAAGAAGAGACGGACCTTGTTTCGCCTTACAGGTTCAGGCTGTTCTCATCCAGCAGGAAGTTTCGGATGCCGATGGTCACGATTCCCATATCGTTTCTGCGCACCTTGATGTTATCCCGCACGACGATGATCTTTTTGAAGGAGTCGCCGATGGCGTTCAGCGGGCGCTCTTCCTGCTCCTGCTTTCCCTCGGTGTTCATCGCAAACGCGGACTGGATATAATACTTTTCGCTTCCGCGGGTCACGACGAAGTCCACCTCAAGCTGCTTTTTTGTCGTTTTGTTCTCGCTGTTCTTGCCGAACTGTTCCACAAGCCCAACATCCACGTGATAGCCCCGGATCCGCAGCTCGTTATAGATGATGTTCTCCATGATATGGTTTTCTTCCATCTGCCGGAAGTTGAGCCTTGCGTTGCGCAGCCCTACGTCCTCAAAGTAGAACTTAGCCGGAGAGCCGATATACTTGCGTCCCTTGATATCGTAGCGGACGGCCTTACTCACCAAAAAGGCGTCCATCAGATAATCCATATACTTTTTCAGCGTCTTGTCGCTGATGGTCTTTTTCTTGACGCTTTTGAAGGTGTTCGCCAGCTTCAGCGGATTGGTCAGAGACCCGACGGCAGAAGCAAGAATGTCCACCAGCTCGTCCAGCTCCTCCTGATGGCGCACCTTATGACGGTCAACGATATCGCTGAGATACACCTTCTGAAACAGTGACATCAGGTATTCTGCCTTTTCCTCTGCCGTTTCGCGGGAGAGAATCAGCGGCAGCCCGCCGTAGGTGAAGTAATCGTCCCACGCCTCGTCGGCGCTGCCCTCATAAACGGAGCAATACTCCCGGAAGGAGAGCGGATAGATGCGGATCTCATCCCCGCGACCGCGGAACTCCGTGACTAAATCGGAGGAGAGGAACTTGGAGTTGCTGCCG
>CAMVBD010000177.1 GCA_947165615.1 uncultured Clostridia bacterium
CGCCGAGAGACGGAAGGCCGAAACGGATCAGAAGTCCGCCGAACAGCGTTCCGACAAGGTTTCCGAGAAGCCCGTACAGCAGCACGGAAACGGATTCCCTGTCGTGCTTTTCGGGGATAAAGCCGATTTTTCCGGTATACAGAGAATAGCCCTTGATGCAGATGGTCAGCAGCGCGACCGTAAACAGCACGGCGCCGACGACCTTGTTTTCGCAGGCGAGATACACGGCGCCCCCGATGGAGATCATGACGCCGGCCGAGACGCCGGACAGGACCTTTTTCAGCATAGACGGATCTTCTCCTCTCCGGTTTCGATTTTGCCGATGATATAGGCGTCCTCGCCGTTTTCCTTCAGGATCGACAGGGCACGTTCGGCCTCGTTTTCCGGGACTGTGACGGTCATGCCGACGCCCATGTTAAAGGTATTGAACATATCGCGCTCGCTGACGCTTCCCGCTTTTTGGATCAGGTCGAAGATCGGCAGGACTCTGACGCTTTCGCGTGAAATGACGGCGGTCAGGCCGTCCGGGATATTCTCGTAAAAGCCGCCGCCGGTAATGTGGGAAATCGACCGGACATGGACGCTTTCAAAGAGCGGCAGCACGGCTTTGACGTAGATCTTTGTGGGGGTAAGCAGGGTTTCGCCGAGGCTTTTGCCGCCGAGCGCCTCGACAGGGGCCTTCAGATCCGTATGTTCGACGTCGAAGACCTTGCGAACCAGAGAGAAGCCGTTGGAATGGACGCCGGAGGACGGCAGGGCGATGACGACGTCGCCGGGGACCATGGTGTTTTTATCGAGGACGCGGCTTCTGTCCACGGCGCCGACCGTAAAGCCCGCGAGATCGTACTCGTTTTCGGGATAAAAGCCCGGCATTTCAGCGGTCTCACCGCCGATGAGCGCGGCGCCTGCCTGCACGCAGCCGTCCGCCACGCCCTTGACGATTTCGGCGATCCGTTCTGGCACGTTTTTGCCGCAGGCGATGTAGTCCAGGAAGAACAGCGGCTTTGCGCCGACGCACAGCACGTCGTTGACGCACATGGCGACGCAGTCGATACCGACCGTATCGTGCCGATCCATGAGGAACGCAAGCTTCAGTTTTGTGCCGACGCCGTCGGTGCCGGAGACGAGAACGGGATGAGGCATACCCGTCAGGTCCAGTTGGAACAGGCCGCCGAAGCCGCCGACGTCCGAGACGACGCCGGGGATCACGGTCTTTGCGATGTGCGCTTTCATCAGCTCCACGGCCTTGTAGCCGGCGGTGATATCGACGCCCGCGGCGGCGTACGCCTCCGATCTGGAATTGGTATTCATACAGGTTCCTTTCCGAACGGGCTTATTCCTTGCCGTTCCAGCAGTAAGTACAGAGTTTTTCGGCGGGAAGGCCGATGGCCTCTACGACGCCTTCGAGCGTCTGGTATTCGAGGGAGGCGAGGTGCAGCTCCTCGCAAATGGCGTCCCTGAGGCGCCGTCCGCGCTCGGTGGAAGCGTCGGCATACTCATCGATATGAGAAAGACCTTCCTCTCCCTCAAGTTGAACGATCTTGCGCCGGGCGATGAGTTCCATGTCAGAGGTCGCGCGGGAGAAATTGAGGTATTTGCAGCCGAACATGATGGGCGGGCAGGCAGAACGCATATGGACCGCTCGCGCGCCGTTTTCATAAAGGAATTCGACGGTCTCCCGAAGCTGCGTGCCGCGTACAATAGAGTCGTCCACAAACAGCAGGCTTTTGCCGCGGATGAGGTCGTTGACCGGGATCTGCTTCATTTTTGCGACCCGGTTGCGCTGGGATTGGTCCGTCGGCATAAAGGAGCGCGACCAGGTGGGCGTGTATTTGATGAAGGCGCGGGCGAAGGGAATGCCGCTTTCGTTGGAGTAGCCGATGGCGTGAGGCGTACCGGAGTCCGGCACCCCGCCGACGTAGTCGACGTCCAGATTGTTTTTGAGCGCCTTGTCCCGCTTTGCCATGATGCGGCCGTTGACGTAACGCATCATTTCGACGTTGACGCCTTCGTAAGCGGAGGTCGGATACCCGTAATAGGTCCAAAGGAACGAGCAGATGCGCATTTCCTTTTCCGGCGGGGACAGGACCTTGAGGCTGTCGGACGTGATCTCGACGATTTCGCCGGGGCCGAGCTCGCGTACCGTTTCAAACCCGAGTTTGGTATAGGCAAAGTCCTCAAAGGACACGCAGTAGCCGCGTTCGTTCTGCCCGACAAGGACCGGCAGTCTGCCGAGCCGGTCGCGCGCGGCGATCAGGCTTCCGTCGTCCCGCAGAATGAGGATGGACGCGGTGCCGTCGATCCGGCTTTGCGCATAGCGGATGCCCTCCGTGATGTCCGCGCCTTTGTCGAGGAGCGCGGCGAGAAGGTCCGTCGAATTGACGCGTCCGCCGGTCATGCCGCCAAAGTGGACGCCCGAAGCGATGCACTCGTCAATGAGTTCCTCGGCGTTGTTGATGACGCCGATAAAACAAAGCGCATAGCCGCCGCGGCGGGTGCGGAAGAGCAGAGGCTGGGGATCGAAATCCGAGATCGCGCCGATGGCGGAATTGCCGCTCATTTCCGAGCCGATCTTTTCGAAGCGGGTGCGGAAGGGGGAATTTTCGATGGTGTGGATCACGCGCTGGAGACCTGTTTCGGGATTCCAGGCGGCCATGCCGCCGCAGCGCGTGCCGAGATGGGAGTGGTAGTCCGTGCCGAAGAACACGTCGGTAACGGCGTCCGATTTTAACGCCGCGCCGAAGAAACCGCCCATAAGAAAGGACCTCCTTTCGGGGAATATGCAGAGACTCAGCCGAACACGCGCTTCATCATTTCCGCGTACGCGCCCTCCACGTTGCCGAGGTCGCGGCGGAAACGGTCCTTATCCAGTTTTTCGCCGGTCTCGGCGTCCCAGAAACGGCAGGTATCGGGAGAGATCTCATCCGCAAGGACGATCCTGCCGTCGGGGGTGCGGCCGAACTCCAGCTTGAAGTCCACAAGGCGGACGCCGATGCCGAGGAAGTAAGCCTTTAGGACCTCGTTGACCTTGAACGCCATGGACTTGATCTGTTCGATCTCCTCTCTGGTCGCGACGCCGAGGGCGATGGCGTGATAGGCGTTCATAAGCGGGTCGTGCAGGTCGTCGTTTTTGTAGGAAAACTCGATGGTGGGCTCGGCGAAGACGATGCCCTCTTCCACGCCGAAGCGCTTGGCAAAGGACCCGGCGGAGACGTTGCGGATGATAACCTCAAGTTTGACGATTTCAACGCGTCTGACAAGCGTCTCGCGGTCGGAGAGCTCCTCCACAAAATGGGTGGGGACGCCCTCTTTTTCAAGGAGAGACATCAGATAATTGGACATTTTGTTGTTGACGACGCCTTTTCCGGTGATCGTGCCTTTTTTAAGGCCGTTGAAGGCGGTCGCGTCGTCCTTGTAGGAAACGATGACAAGGTTCGGATCGGTGGTGGCGTAGACCTTTTTGGCTTTGCCCTCGTAAAGTTGTTCGGTTTTGTTGATTTCCATAGGTTTGACCTCCCGGGGATAGATTACTTTTGAAAACGGGCGCGGACTTCCATGTCCGCGGCAAGGACTTTTTCGGCGTCGCGGCGGCGTTTTTCTTCCAGTTTTTTTGCAAGCGCCTCGTCCGACAGCGCAAGGATCTGCAAAGACAACAAAGCGGCATTGGCGCCTGCGTTTACGGCGACCGTGGCGACGGGGATGCCGGAGGGCATCTGCACGGTCGAAAGCAGGGCGTCAATGCCGTCAAGGACGGGTCCCTTGCAGGGGATCCCGATCACGGGCAGGGTGGTATTCGCGGCGACGGCGCCGGCAAGGTGCGCCGCCATACCCGCGGCGGCGATCAGTACGCCGAAGCCCTCGTCCTTTGCAAGAGCGGCGAACGCGCGCGCTTCCTCGGGCGTGCGGTGCGCGGAAAGCACGCGCACTTCATACGGGGCGCCGAACTCGTCGAGAACGGCGACGGCTTTTTCGATGACGGGCATATCGCTGACGCTGCCCATAACGATTCCGATTTTCTTCATAGCGGACCTCCTCAAAAATACAAAAAGGGCGCACTTGGGACTTTACGTTCCAGTGCGCCCAGACGGTCGGCTTGTTACGATTTTTGTTCCTCCGCAGTGCTCTGCGTTTGTTCCGTCAGTCACAAAAAACGGTACTGAAAAAGTACGGACTATAACAGAAACGGGACCTTGCGTCAAGTAAAATCCGGGAGAATTTACACTTCCTTTAAATTTGTCGAATGCGTGTGAATTTGCGGTTAAGCGGGTCCTGTTTTCGTACAAACTGCCCCGTTATTTCACTTCGCTCGTACGCATGTAAAAGCCGTAATAGATCCCTTTTTTCTCCATAAGGGTCCGGTGGTCGCCTTCCTCCACGATGCCGTCCTTTGTAAGCACAAGGATGCGGTCGGAGTTTACGATGCTCGAAAGCCGGTGTGCGACCG
>CAMVBD010000178.1 GCA_947165615.1 uncultured Clostridia bacterium
TCCATCCCGCTGCCGCACATGACGACGACGATGACGTTTTCGCACACGTCGCAGACGGCCTCCGCCAGTTTTTTCTGACTTTCGGGCAAGCCCATCGTTTTGCGGTCGCCGTATTCGGTAAAGGCGTTTTCATAGCCGAGGTCCTCCCCCTCGACGGTGCGGTCAAGCCCGAGGCAGAGGACCGTGACGTCCGCGTGCGCGGCTGCCGCGGCGCCCTCGCTGGAGAGATTCGTAAAGCCGTCCCAGCGATAGCGGTCGTCCTGGTTGACGACGGAACCGTCGGCGACGAGGATCTCGGCGTCGGGGTAAGCGCGGCGGATGCCGTCCGCAAGGGTCACGTATTCGTCGGCGTGGCCGTTGTAGTTCCCTTCCAGCGCCGTAATGGACATGGCGTTCGGGCCGACCACCGCGATCCGGCGGACGGTCTCTTTTTTCAGCGGCAGAAAGCCGTTTTTGTTTTCGAGCAGGACAATGGATTCCTCAGCCGCCCGCAGGCTGAGCGCCTTATGCGCTTTGCAGCATACGACGGTATACGGGACGTCCGAATAGGGGCGCTTATCCTCAAATTCACCGAGCAGAACGCGGATCGTGTACAGCCGGACGGCTGCTGCCGTGATGTCCTCTTCGGTCACAAGGTCGCTTTCGTACGCCTCAATGAGATGCACGAAGGCGTCGCCGCAGTTGAGTTCGCACCCGGCGTTTAAGGCCGCGGCTGCCGCGCCCGGCAAATCCTCGGTAAAGTGATGCCCTTCCCAGATATCGCGGATGGCGCCGCAGTCGGAGACAAAATACCCCTCAAAGCCCCAGTTTTTACGGAGGATGTCCATCAGTACGGGCGAGGCGCAGCAGGGCTCGCCGTTGGTGCGGTTGTACGCGCCCATAACGCCGCCGACGCCCGCCTTGACGGCGTGATAAAAGGCGGGAAGATACGTCTCAAACAGGTCCTTTTGAGAGACCTCGGCGTTAAAGGAATGGCGCAGTTTTTCGGGGCCGGAATGGGCGGCGAAGTGCTTGGCGCAGGCCGTCGCCTTATAAAAGTCGCCGTCGCCCTGGATGCCGGTGATGTAGGCTTTTCCGATCTCGGACGTCAAAAACGGGTCCTCGCCGCAGGTCTCCTGCCCTCTGCCCCAGCGGGGGTCGCGGAAAATGTTGATATTGGGAGCCCAGTAGGTCAGCCCCTTATAGATGTCACGGTCGCCGAACGCAACGCTCTGGTTATATTTGGCTCTGCCTTCGGTCGAGACCGCGTCGCCGATCTCGTGCACAAGGGCGGGATCAAAGGTCGCCGCAAGCCCGATGGACTGCGGGAATACGGTGGCGACGCCGGCTCTTGCGACGCCGTGGCAGGCCTCGTTCCACCAGTTGTAAGCGTTTATCCCGAGGCGCTCAATGGCGGGCGCGTCATACAGGAGTTGGGATATCTTTTCTTCGACCGTCATTTTGGATACGATCTCTTCGGCGCGTTTGCGGGCTGCGGCACGATCCATCATGGTTTTTGTTCCTTTCTTTTTACAGTATAGGTCGATCAGCCGCCGACATAGGTCATGCGGGGCTGGTATTTGCGGTAATCCGAAACGGAGGCGTCATAATTTTCGTTAAAGCTCTTGGCTTCTGCAAAAATGACGTCGTAGACGCGGTTGTTGCCCTCCATTGTGACCCAGGCGTGCCCGGCCTTTGTGTCGCCGTCGTCGTTGACGTAAACGGCGTGACAGCCCGCCTCCACCGCGAGAAAGGCGAAGGCGTAGGACGTGGAGCCGCAGCAGCCGTTGCCCCGGTCAAAGATGTCGTTGGCGAACAGCATTTCAAACCCGGGCGTGCGCATGGCCGTAGCGACAAGCCGGTACTGGGCGTATGGCTTGGAGAGCACCCACATAAAGGCCTTGTATTTTTTGTCCGCAACGGAGTCGGTTCCCTCCGTAATGGACGCGAGGATGTTTTTGGCTTTGATGAAGGTACGGATCTTTTCGACGCTGTATTCCGTTTTTGCTGCCCTGCCGTCCGCGCCGACCGAAAGGCCGTCCACGGTCGTGCTCTTGTAAAGGGCGCCGGTAACGCGGTCAAAAAAGTAATAGTCGCCGCCGATTTCCGTCCAGCTCAGTTGTTTGACGCCGTTGACGCAATAATACCGATCCTTGTTAACCGTAACAAAGCCCTCCGCCTTACCGGAGCAGACGGCGCAGGAAACGGTATTGCCGGAAACGGTCCAGGTATGCCCTTTTGTACCGAGCGTTTCGATTTTTTTGGCGCCGCAGTCGCGGCAGGTCTGTACGCGCTGTCCGTTTTTGGAGCAGGTGGCGGGCGTTTCGACCGGCTCGCCGTACGCGTGCGGAGTCGCGGGGACGGTCAGGCTTCCGGTTTTGCCGCAGTAGGTACAGACGTAGGACATGGCGCCGGGCGCGGTGCAGACGGGCGCCGTTTGAAGCGTCGCGGTGAAGGCGTGCCGTTCGGCGTCCGCGTCAAGCCCGACGGCAAGACGCAGCGCAAGCCTTGCGTCGGCGGCGGAAAGCTCTCCGTCCATGCTGAGATCCGCATAAGGCAGAACTGCGTCCGGGATCCTGTCAATCGACAGCCCAGCGCGCAGGATCAGTCTTGCGTCGGCGGCGGTCAGGGCAGAGTCGCCGTCTACGCTGCCCATCGACGCGCTTTCTTTCCGCTGCCCTTCGGGCGGCAGTTCGGCGTCACGGTACTGATAGCCGCACACGGCGCAGACGTGGGTCGTATACCCGGTTTCCGTCTGCGTCGGCAAAACCGTTTTGTCCGTCATCTCACACGGGGAGACTTTCATGCCGCCGCAGAGGATACATTTAACGCCGTGCGTACCGTCGCCGTTTGCCGTATAAGCGGGGGTTTCGCCGTATTCGCAGGGAAATTCCGCGGTCGTCCCGCAAAGCGTGCAGACCGCGGTATGCGCACCGTTTTCGGTAAAGGTACAGGTCCCATAAACGTGCTCGCCGGTCAGAAGACACGCGGGCTCCTCACCCGGCTCTACCGGCGGCTCCTCCGCAGACGCGGACGGGACCGGAATAACAGGATTCAGCGTTACGGCCGCGATCAGACAAAACAGGAGCGCGGTCAGTATGAACAAGGTTTTCTTTTGCATGTGCTTTCTCCATAAACAGGACGGATTTTATTTTATTATAGGATCAAACGGCGGCCTTGTCAATTCCGAAACGGAAAAGTACGACAAAAAAAAAGACCGGAGACGGTCACGTTCTCCGGTCATGAACCGATTGTCGGTTTATTTTTTGATGCTCTCGAAAATGCTCTTGAACTGCTCGAATACGTACAGGACGATGTGGAAAAAGCCGATCAGCAGGCCTTCCGTAGTCTTATCGTCATGGACCTCGCCGCAGTAGGCGCATTCATGGGTCGAAGAAACGATCATGACGGGATCTCCTTTCTGTTTGATTTCGGAGCGTTTGGGCGTTCCGTTGCCGTTCGTTTTTATTATATCACCGGTTTTTCCAAATGTCCAGCAGAATTTCAGCAAACAAAACAATAAATCTTTGAGCCGTCTAACGTCTTCCGCTTGCAATTCTGCTTCGCGTCCGATATAATAAGAGCAGGAAAGGACGGAGAACATCGTATGGATCATAACGAAAAACGGGTATATCTGCTCCGGCGGCTGTTGTCGGAGCGGCGGGAATACCGGGAATTCGACGTCCCCGAAAACGAAGAGGAACAAAAAAGCCTTTTACGCGCGCTGATGAACGTACGCGCACCGCGCCCGCTGGACGAAGCCTTTTTTGCCGTACAGGACGAATACCTGCGGGAAGCGATCGCCGAAAAGGGCGTCACACGGCTCGAAGACCTGGAACCGATCGGGAAGGACCTTTATCTCTGGCAGGGAGACATCACGACCCTTGCCGCCGACGCGATCGTCAACGCCGCAAACTCCGGCATGACAGGCTGCTACCGTCCGAATCACGCGTGCATAGACAACTGCATCCACACCTATGCCGGGATCCGGCTGCGTTTGGAATGTGCGCAGATGATGGAGAAGCAGGGGTATGAGGAGCCCACGGGACAGGCGAAGATCACCCCGGCGTATAATCTGCCGAGTAAATACGTCATCCATACCGTGGGGCCCATTGTGGACGGACGGCTGACGAAAAAGCACTGCGAGCTGCTCGCCTCCTGCTATACCGCCTGCCTGACGCTCGCGGAGGAAAACGGCTGTGAGAGTCTTGCTTTCTGCTGTATTTCCACCGGCGTGTTCGGTTTTCCGAAACGGGAGGCGGCAACAATCGCCGTCGACACGGTAAAGGCGTACAAACAGAAAACCGGCAGCGGGATAAACGTCATCTTCAACGTTTTTTCGGATGAGGATTTTGGCATTTACAAGGGCATTTTGACGGAATAAGGAAAAAAAGGACTCGGAAAGCCAAGTCCTTTTTTTGTTTATCGGAGTTCCTTCAGCACTTCGCCGAC
>CAMVBD010000179.1 GCA_947165615.1 uncultured Clostridia bacterium
CAAAGGGCAGATGGCGGCGCTCGATGATCTCATTGAGGCCCTTGGTGATGCGGTCGCCCATAAGGCCCGCCTTGACACAGGCATTCTGCTTGTCGATTTCCTCAAGCGTGAAGTAACCGGCAGCGCAGGACAGCGGGTTCGCGGACAGCGTTCCGCCGCAGAACGCCTTTTTGACCTTGACGGCGCCGTCGAGGCCCGCGCCCAGATACTTCATGTATTCCTTCTTGCCGCCGACGCCGCCGGCGCCCGGGTAACCGCCCGCGATGACCTTGCCGAAAACGGTGAGGTCGGGAGAGCAGTTGAAGTAGCCCTGCGCGCCGCTCATGCCGAGACGGAAACCGGTGACGACCTCGTCGAAGATGAGCAGAGCACCGTACTTGCGGCAAAGACGTTCAACGCCCTTGCAGAAGTTTTTGTCCACGGGACGGGACCCGGATTCGGGACCGATGGGCTCAAGCATGACGCAGGCCGTGCCGCCGCGGAACTGATTGAGGCGAAGGATGCGCTCCAGAGCGTCAAGATCGCCGGGGTAGAACTCCTGGGTGTCTCTCATCAGGCGGATCGGAACGCCGTGCGCCTGGGTAAACTTTGTGCCGGGGATACGGATGCCGTAGCCGAGCTGATCGGACCAGCCGTGGTACGCGCCGCCCATTTTGACAACGTTGCGGTTTTTGGTGGCAAGACGCGCGATACGGAGGGCAAGCATGCAGCCTTCGGTACCGGACTGCAGCATACGGAACATGTCGACGGTGGGCATGGAATCCGCGATTTTTTTGGCAAGCTTATACTCAAACTCGTGGAACAGGCCGGTGGAGGGGCCGCAGGTGTTCAGCAGATCAATGACCTGCTCACGGACCTCGGGAGGATTGGAGCCGAGAACCGTAGGACCGCCTGCCTGCAGGAAGTCAAAATAACGGTTGCCGTCGATGTCCTCGAGATAGCAGCCTTCCGCCTTGGTGAACACAAGCGGGAAGGGATAGTTGAAAGCAAGATTGTGCTGAACGCCGCCGGGGATGATGGTCTTTGCTTCTTCGATCATCGCCTTGGACTTCTGGCACTTTTTGTCAAAATACTCCGACTCATAATTGGCAAGCGCCTCGTCGGAAATGGTATAAATGGGCTTTTTGATCAGCTCGTCCAGCTGCCGGTTGATTTTTGCGGCGTCCGGATACTGAGAGATCGCGAATCTCGTGTCCATGGGTATCTTCCTCCTTGGATTTATTATACAGATTCATTTTAGCACAACCGCAAATGGAAAACAAGTACAAAAACTGTTAATTTTGTTTAAAGCGTTTGTAAAAAGGTTTCCAAATTGCAAACGGCAATAAATCCCGTACATTTCCGACATATATTGTTGAAATGCAAAATAATCCTTGCTTTTCTTTTTATAAAATGTTAATATAAAATGTAACTTTTCTAAATGTTCACAAGTGATTATAAAATCAATACGGAGGCTTTCCAATGCCACAGAACAAAATGACGGAAATTCGGAACTTCAAGCATCTGACGGATTACTGCGCCGATACTTGGGGCGACGTTCATTTCATGGAATATAAAACAGCAGCCGGCGTCGAAAACAAAACCTATACGGATCTCAAAGCCGCGTCGGACGCGTTTTCTTTGTTCCTTGAAAAACAGGGACTTGTCGGATCGCACATCGCCCTGATCGGCGGGGCTTCCTTTTTGTGGGTCGCCGCTTTTATGGGGATCGTCAACTCCGGCAGCGTCGCCGTTCCGCTTGCGCCTGCCGAGACGGACGACATGAACACGAAACTCATAGACTTTTCGGATTCCACCGTTTTTGTTTTTGATAAAAAGCATCAGTCTCTTTATGAGAATATCCGCAGCAAGGTCCCCAGCGTCAAAACGTTTCTTTCTTTGGACGACGAATGTGAAGACACGGTACTGAGATTTACGGACGTATTGAGAGAAAACGTCGGCGTATATACCAAGGAACCGGACGCGGAGGATCTTTGCGCCATCATGTTTACGTCCGGCACCACAGGCTTTCCGAAGGGTGTTATGCTGACGCACCGGAATTTTATTTCTACCGGCGTATATATCCACGATTCCTATCCGACGCCGCGCCTGCTCGGCGTACTCCCCTACCATCACGCATTCGGCCTGACCGGAAACATCACAAAGGTCATGGTCTACGGACGCACGCTTTGTCTCTGCGATGATCTGAAAAACGTCTTTTCCGATTTCAAGCTGTACAAGCCGAACGGCATGCTCGCCGTCCCGCAGATGATCAAGTTCATTATGAACGCCGGCTTCCAGTATGCGAAGAGCAAGGAAGGCGTGCTGACGGAACAGGAGGCGTTTAAGGAATTTTTCGGCGGAGAATTCACGACCATCTCATCCGGCTCGGCGCCGCTTGACAAAGACCTGAACGATCGGTATAACGCGACGGGCATCGGCGTCTATAACGGGTACGGTATGACCGAATGCGCGCCGATCGTCTCCAATAACGTCGGAAGCTTCTATAAAGCGGGTTCCGTCGGGAAGCCCATCCCCTGCATGCAGGTCCGCATTGTTGACGGCGAGATCCAATTAAAAGGCCCGAACGTCATGATGGGCTACTACAAAAACCCCGAAGCAACGAAAGAAGCGTTTACGGAAGACGGCTGGCTCAAATCCGGAGATCTCGGGTATCTCGATGAAGACGGCTTTCTGTTTATAACCGGACGGAAAAAGAATCTGATCCTGCTTGACAACGGAGAAAACGTATCCGCGGAGTTTTTGGAAGAAAGGCTCGGAAGAGAGGGCCTTGTCAAGGAATGCATCTGCTACGGGGAAAACGGCGCGATCTACGCCGAGATCTTCCCGGACAAGGCTTATGCCGCAGCAAAACAAATCACGGACATTGAGGCCTACATTCCGACGCTGCTCGGAAAAGTCAATCGAAAACTTGCTTCACACCAGCAGATAAGAGGCTTTGTTCTCCGGGACCGTCCCTTTGAACGCACCGCTTCGCAAAAAATCAAACGCGGACTTCCGCACGGAAAAATCAACAAAGAGATCGTCCTGCCGGTCGGGCCCTATGAAGAACGCGTTTATCACGCAACGCGTGAGGTGCTCGGGATCCGGGAGCTGTCCATGACCGACAACGTGTTTACCGTCGGCGGCAACTCCCTGAACGCAGTGGAGCTCGCGGTCGCGCTCGGCGTCAATCCGCAGTTGGTATACGACTTCCCCTTCCTGACGTCGCTTGCGAAACAGCTTGAAAAGGAAGAAAAGATCAACGAAGAGCGCAATCCGCACATCAACGATCTGATTCGCGAAACGGCAGCCTATCCGAAAACACCGCACGCGGTCAATAAGATCCTTTTGACCGGCGCGACCGGATTTTTAGGCGCTCATATTCTCAAAAAACTGATCGAAGCGGGAAAGACCGTATACTGCCTTGTGCGGGACGAGCAGCGCCTTAAGGTCGCTTTGCAGTATTACTTCAACGACTTTACCGATGAAAGGATCATTCCCGTACGCGGCAACATAGAGGAAGAACACCTGGGTCTCTTTCCGACCACATACAAAAAACTGGTGACCGAGATCGATACCGTGTTTCACACCGCGGCAAACGTTCACCATGCCGGAGATTACAGAGAGCTGGCGCGTACGAATGTGGACGGCACGAAAAACGTCATTGCGTTCTGCATGGAGTCCGGCGCCGTCCTGGAGCATACCTCCACGGTTTCCGTTCACGGCACCGCCACCGTGATCCAGCGTACCGAAAAAGCCGTCTTTGATGAAAACATCCTCGATATCGGTCAGCATTATACGGACAACGTTTACATTCACTCCAAATACCGGGCGGAGGAGGAGATCCTTGCGGCAAGGACGCAGGGACTGAAGGCGAACATTTTCCGGATCGGAAACCTGACCTGGCGCGTCTCGGATGGGAAGTTCCAGAAAAACGCGGCCGACAACGGCTTTTTGCACCGTCTGCACGCCATTCTGAAGCTTGGGATCTACCACGAGAATTTTGAAAAATTCCCGATCGACATGACCGCCGTCGACGAGTGCGCCGACGCCTACGTCCGTCTTGCTTTGACCGGCGACGTCAACCGGATCTGGCACATGTTCAACGACAATTACCTGGACGTGCGCGACCTGTTTGACCGGCTCGGGCGTCCATGGAAGTACGCTTCCACGCTGGAGGCCATTGAGAAAATGGTCGCAAACCTCGACGACCGGGACATTCACGTCTATCTGTTTTACATGCTGATCTCCGGCAGAAGCGCCGAGGTCAAAATGCGAAATGATGAGACAAAGGCGGACCTTGAAAAACTCGGCTTTACCTGGAGCGAACCGGACCGCGCGTATCTGACCGTCAGCGCCGACGGCGGTCCCGGCAGATGCCTGGACTTTGCGCCGACCGCGCCTAAAAAGCC
>CAMVBD010000180.1 GCA_947165615.1 uncultured Clostridia bacterium
CCTGCTTGGGAGCAGCGGCCTGCCCGCGAACGCGCTCGATCCCATCCTCAGCAAAAGCGCCGATGAACTCTTAAAACTCCTGATCGACCTGACGCATCTGAATCCCGCCGAAACGGTGCTGGATTACGCGTGGACGACGCCGGCCTATACGCCGGTCTCGATCCCTTACACCGAGCATCTGACCGCCGAAAACTTTACCAAAATGCTGAGTGAGATCGACGGCACCCTGTCCGACTTCCTTGTGAACTCGCAAACACGGACGACCTGCCGACCCTCCTCGGGCAGCGGATCTATTCCAGCGAACTCGTCACCACGCTCATGAAGACGCTTTACGGTGCGCTGTACTCTTCTGAGACCTCCGCCATCATGTCGGCCCTCGGCGTCCCCGCGTCGCCCGGCGGCGTTGCCGACAGCATTTCCGGGGCCTATCCGACCGTCGCGGCGGCGCTCCGTCGCTACTCCAACTGGGACCGTGTGCCGAAGGACGGCTTCTTCTGGCTGCAAAACGGCAGCAAGGAGGGCTTTGTCAACGCCCTGACCGCGGTGTTCCGTCCCCTGCGCCCGATGCTGACGTTCCTGCTGGGCGAGGGCAGCATCACCCTCATGGACGCGCTGACCGTCCCCGGCTCCAACGGCTACAACACCGCCGTCATCCCGATCCTCGAGGCGCTGGGCTGCGAGTCGCAAAAAATCAAGACCTACGCCGAATATAAGGCAACGGCCGGCACCGACAAGGCGCTGACCGATATTCTCGATCCCATCGCCGCGCTTTTGGACCGCGTCGTCAACACGCCCGTCGCCACCGTGACCGAGATTTTGCCGAACCTCGTGTTCTTTGTAAAGACCGGCGGCCTCAAGCAGTGCGTCGACAATCTCCTGTACCCCGTCAAGGTGCTGCTCGGCAAACTCGGCATGGAAAAGATGCTCCCGGCGGACCTGACAAACGCCGCGGATCTCGACGTCGAAAAACTCATTTCCGGTCTTGCCGACAACGGCGACCTGTCCTTAAAACTGCAGGCGCCGGACCTTGACACCCTTGTCGGCCTCGGTACGCTGGAGGAACTGCCGTCCAAACGCACCGCCGGCGGTCAGCCCGCCTCTTTCGGGTACGTGCGCGCAAACAGCGAACAGGTCCTTCTGTGGGTCCTCCGGTACGTCGTCGGCATGCTCAAAAGCGAAGAAAACTCCGACGTCCTGTCGGGGCTCATGCAGCAGGAGGACGATACCGGCGGCGGCGATATGTTCGCCATGTACACCGGCAAAATCACCGAGCAGTTAAAGACCATGACGGTGGACGAGACCATCGAGTGGCTGTACGACCTGCTGTTCGCCGAAACGCCCAAGCGCGAAAAACCCGCGAGCGAGGAAGTCGAAGCCTTCGAGTACGTCGAAAAAGAGGACCATTCAAAACTCATCCGCACAGCCCTGATCGCGGGCGGCGTCGTCCTGTTTATCGGGCTGGTGCTGATTCTGTCCCGCATCAATTTCCACGACCTGCGCGAACGCCGCAAGTACGCCAAGAAAAAAAGACGGGAGCAAAAAGAAAAACTCAGACAGGCCGTCGCGGCGTCCAAAGCCCGCCGCGCCCCCGCGAAAAAACAAAAACCGGAGGGCAAAAAGAGGACGGACAAACACTTGCCCGGCGAAACGGACAAAACAAAGCCGAAGACCGACGGCACAAAAGCCGCTTCTCCCGTAAAAACGCAGACCGAAACGGCTGCGTCTCCCGACGCCGCCCCCGCGCAAAAGAAACGCCCGCGCCCGCAGGAAAACCCGCTGGTAGACCCGCTTTCTTCCATGCGCAGACCAAAACCCGCCGCCGCGCCGGAAAACAAGCCGCAGACCCCGCCGCAGTTCCGGCCCCGTCCCGCCGGTTACGAGTCGCCCGAACAGCGACAGAAGCGCATTGAAAAAGAAAACGCGCTCATCAAAGAAAAAATGAAGGCGCAAAAGGCGCAGAAAAAGGAAGCCCGTAAAAAATCCGCTTCCGAAGAATCCACCGAGACCGAGTAAACGGGGAGGAAATATAACATGCTGATTCTGAAAAATATCGTAAAGGATTACCCGACCGGAGATACCAAGGTGCGCGCGCTCAAGGGCATCAGCGTCAATTTCCGGGAAAGCGAATTCGTCTCCATTCTCGGTCCCTCCGGCTGCGGCAAGACCACCATGCTCAACATCATCGGCGGCCTTGACAAGTACACCGAGGGCGACCTTGTCATCAACGGCAAGTCCACCAAGGAATTCACGGACGCGGACTGGGACACCTACCGCAACCATTCCATCGGCTTCGTCTTTCAAAGCTACAACCTGATCCCGCACCAGACCGTGCTTTCTAACGTCGAACTGGCGCTGACGCTGTCGGGCGTCTCCAAAAAGGAGCGCCGCGAGCGCGCCCTCGAGGCGCTGAAAAAGGTCGGTCTGGAGGAGCAGATCAACAAGCGCCCGGCGCAGATGTCCGGCGGACAGATGCAGCGCGTCGCCATCGCCAGAGCCCTCGTCAACAACCCCGACATCATTCTGGCGGACGAACCGACCGGCGCTCTGGACACGGAAACCAGCGTCCAGATCATGGAGATCTTAAAGGAGATCTCCAAGGACAAACTCATCGTCATGGTCACGCATAACCCGGAACTTGCGAAGCGTTATTCCACCCGTATCATCTCCGCCCTCGACGGACAACTCATTGGCGACACCGATCCCTTTGAGCCGACGAAGGAGGATTATAAGCAGGAAAAGGAAAAAGCCATCGAGGACAAGGCCAAGGGCAAAAAGGCGAGCATGAGCATGCGCACCGCCTTTATGCTCAGCCTTCAGAACCTGTTTACCAAAAAAGGGCGTACCGCCATGGTCGCCTTCGCCGGGTCCATCGGCATCGTCGGCATCGCGCTGGTGCTTGCCATGCGCGCCGGCATCAACAACTACATCGGGCGCATCGAAAGCGACGCGCTGCTGATGTTCCCCATGTCCGTCGAAAAACAGGCGACAAATACCGACTCCATGCTCGAGACCGTCATGGGACTCAATCCTCTGCTCGGCGTGGACCACGATACCGAGGACGCCGTCTATATCAATCAGGCGTTCACCACCATGCTCAACACCTTTGTGCAGCAGTCCAACTCCAACAACCTCGGCGAGTTCAAAAAGTATATCGACAAAAACAAGGACAAATTTGACGAGTACTGCGCCACGGTCCAGTTCAACTACACGGTCCCCCTGAACATCTACCGCGTGGACGACGGTTCCAATATCAAGGTCAATCCCAGTATGATCATGGATCAGCTGCCGGTCGGGGACTCCATGAGTTCGCTTTCCGGCTTTATCGACATTGATTCGTACTCGAACCTCTGGAAGCAGATGGTCGGCGACAACGAAGAGGTCGGCGAGCATTACGACGTCATTTACGGCAGAATGCCCGAGGCGTTCAACGAGGTCGTCGTCATCGTGGACGGCAACAACGAGATCAACGAATTCATGGCCTACTCCCTCGGCCTTGAAGACCAGAGCCAGATGATGTCCAACCTCATGAAGGCTTTCGCCGGGAACACCGACGGGCCCACCGGACAGAAGGAGCGCTGGGAGTACTCCGAGATCGTCGGGCTCAAGTATAAGCTTCTGCTCAACTGCGACTACATGCAGTACGACGCGGCTACGGGGCTGTGGAAGGACCAGAGCATGAACCCCGTCTACGTGCGCTCCAAGCTCCAAAACGCCGTGGATATCAACATCGTCGGCGTCGTCAAGCCCAACAAGGACAACGTCCTGAACGTCGGCACCGGCTACATCGGCTATCCCGCCGAACTCATGGAATACGCCATCGAAACCAGCAAGAATTCCGACGTCGTCAAGGCGCAGCTTGCCGATACCTCCACCGACATCCTGACCGGCGAAAAGTTCTTCGATCTGGACGTCAACGACTTCTCCCTTGCCGACATTGACCTGACCGAGATCGACTTCAAGCACATGAACCTCGCGCCCTTTATGTCGCTGATGGAGGACATCGACCTGTCTCAGATCGACATCCTGAACTTTGATATCACGGACTTTATCGACTTCTCCGAAATGACCGTGTTCAAAAAGAAGATCATGGAGGGCTTTTTGACCGACGAGCAGGTGCTTGCCATGAAGCAGGCCTACATCGATACGGTCAAGGAGCAGCGCTCGCTGGAAAATACTTACGCCGTCATCGGCTACCCGGACGAAAACAACCCCTCCTCCATTTTCCTGTATCCCCGCAACTTCGACGCCAAGGCCGAGGTCAACAAGATGGTGGATTACTATAACGAGACCATGGAAGGGATGGGACGCGAGGACCTGACCATCAACTGCACCGACTACATCGGCATCGTCATGAACATCG
>CAMVBD010000181.1 GCA_947165615.1 uncultured Clostridia bacterium
CCCCGTTTTTATCCCGTTTGCCGGCAAATATATTGCGGAGGATTACCCCCAGCAGGTCTATACCGATCTTGACGGCAACAAAACGCTTATCGTCGACTGCGTTAAGATCCCCGCCTTTGGCAGCGTGACGCTGCATCTGACCGAACAGGCGCCCGCTTGCAGAGACAGCGATCTGGTCCTCGACGGCGACAATGTGGAAAATGATCTCATCCGCCTGCGTTTTGCCGAAAACGGCGCCATCGCTTCCTTTGTGGACAAGCGTGTCGGACGCGAGCTTGTCGCCGGCAGACCGTTCAATACGCTGATCATGGCGGAGGACCTGCCGAACGCCTGGGACAACTGGGACGTCGACGCCGACATCCAGTGTAAGTTCCGCGACGTGACGAATCTTGTCTCGTCCGAGGTCATATCCGCCGGTCCCGTCGCCGTGATCCGCAGAAACGTCTACCGCATCAGCGACAAATCCACCGTGACGCAGGACGTCTTCGTATTCGCAAACCGTCCCGGCGTACGCTTTGACACCGCCATGGACTGGAACGAAGAACACCGTTTCCTGAAAACCGCGTTCGACACCGCCGTCTATGACGATTACGCCCGCCATGAGATCCAGTTCGGCTGCGTCAAACGTTCCACGACCCGCAACAATTCGCTGGAAGAGGCAAAGTTTGAGGTCGTCAACCATAAATATACCGATCTTTCCGAACCCGACTACGGCGTCTCGATCCTCAACGACTGCAAGTACGGCATCACGGTCGAGGGCGGCTCCATGCGTCTTTCGCTGCACAAGGGCGGCGTCCATCCCGATCACCTCGGCGACAAGGACGGCATCCATCGCTGCGCCTACGCCTTCCTGCCGCACGTCGGAGGCTTCAACGCCGAAAACGTTGTGCGTCCGGCTTACCGCCTGAACGTCCCTGTGCTTGTCTTCTCCGGCGAAAAGACGCTCGCTCCGCTTGTCAGGGTCCCCGAAACCGCAGCCAACGTCATCGTGGAGGCCGTAAAGCCCTGTGAGGACGCCGAAAACGCGTATATCGTGCGGCTATATGAAGCGCAGGGCTCTGCCGTCACGACGGACGTGTCCTTCCCCGAGGGCGTTTCCCGGATCGAAGAGACCGATATGCTCGAGCAGACGAAGGCCGTACTCGGAAACGGACAGAATGTAAAACTGACCTTCCGCCCGTTTGAGATCAAAACGCTGAAAGTCTGCTACTGATCCCGTTTTTGCACCAAAAAAAATGAACCGTACCTTACAAAAAAACGAACCCGATAAAGAATCAAAGGCCGGCGCCCAGAGACTGTTTCCCTGGGTGCTCGGCCTTGCGGTTGCCGTGCTGCTGATCGGCTCGTGGTGGATGTCCCGGAACGCGAAAAACGAACGCCTTCAGTTTTGGAACCAGATCCTGACGATTTTGACGCTGGTTCTCTGCGTCCGGCTTGTCCGCCGCGCGTCGGCGCTTTTCCAGCCGCACGTCTGGAACGATCCGTTCGCGTTCTTTTTGCTGCTGATCCCCATTGTCAATCTGTCCGTTGACGTCTTTGGCATTGTGATGCCGAAACTCGGCTCCGTGTTCGGTACGGACGGATTCGGTTTTGCTCTGATGCTGATCGACATGCCTGTTTTTTTCTGTTTGTTTTTCCGCTATATGCGAAAAAAGACGGAAAAGCGTGTCCCGCCCGCCGCCCTGAACGCCATTCTGCTGATCCTGACCGTTTCCCATCTGGTCCTCAGAGGGGCGTATAAGTATCTGTTCCCGCTGCTTGTCAAAAACGGGATCACTCCGCCCGGGGCGCTTTGGTCCTGCGCCGGGGTTTACCCGTACGTAACGCTTGCCGTTTACCTCCTCGTCGCCGTCGCATTCCCGGTGACGGGAAAACTTCTCTATACAAAGCACACGCTCCGGAAGGAGGAAGCACCCAAATGAAAAAAGTCGCAAACCTGATAAATTACCGGATCTCGGATCTGAAATTCGTAAACCACCTGAACGCTCCCGCAAAGTTAGAGCTCGGCTACCGTTACTCCTATAACGTCGGCTATTCGCAGAAAAACACCTGCAGGGGAGAGCTCCATGCCGAGATCTCCGACAAAGGCGCGCCGGATCGGTTTTCGATGGACGTCACGCTTATCGGCGTCTTCACGACTCAGCCGGGCGTAGAAAAAGAGATCCTGCATCTTCAGACGTACGACATGCTGTTCCCCTATCTGAAGGCGCTTGTCTCAACGCTTTCCGCCACTGCAGGCGTCCCGCCGATCTATATCCCCTATATCGACATTTCGGACAAAAGCATCATCAAGTTCGAAATGCCGCACGGAGACGACGAATGAGCAAAAAAGACATCTTCCTGACGATCTTAAAAGTTGTTGTGGCGATGACGCTGTTTGTCGTCGCCATTGTGAATTACGACACGCTTTCCACGCTCAGCGTATCGGATCTGACTTCGTTTACCACCAGCGTACCGCTTGTCATCGTTATTGTCCTTGCGATCTACTTCGTCAAGGCATTGGTGTTTGTGGTGCCCGCAAGTCTGATTTACGTCGCGGTCGGCGCGGTGTTCGCGGGGCTGATCCCGAATCCCGTTACCGCCGCTTTGACCGCCGTCGCCGTCAACCTGACCGGCATTTTCATTGAAGTCAGCGCAACGTGGGCGCTCGGGCGTTTTCTCGGAAAAGACGCCGTATACAGACTGTTGTCCAAAAAAGAGGCCGGCAGAAAGATCCTCGAAAAGAATCTCGGGGACAAGGCGTCCGTTCTGCTTGCGATCCGGGCGATCCCGGCGTTCCCGATCGACTGGATCAGCCTGTTTTACGGCGCGTCGGGGTGCAGGTATCTCAAATACGCGCTTTTGTCCCTGCTGGGGCTTTCCTGGCGCGTGATCCTGTTTACGATCATCGGCGACGGCGTTTTCAGCTGGATCCCGATGGACAAAATCATACTGATCGCCATTTGCCTGATTCCCGTCGGCGTCGCGTGGTATCTCATCAAAAAATTTGCGCTCGATCCCAAAAAACGGAAAAAAGCGGCTGAGACCGGGCAAGATCATCTCAAAGAAACGGAAGTGTAACGATTGAAACTGACAGTCATTGGCGGCGGAGGCGTCCGCTCCATGTTCCTTGCAAAAAGCATCGCGCAGCGCGCGGATGAGTTGGACATCGACCGCCTTGTATTTATGGATAACGACCCCGAAAAACTTGCTGTCTACGGCGGCATGGCAGGAAAGGTCTGCTCTCTGCTTGCGCCAAAACTTCGTTTTTCCTGCACGACAAACGCGGTGGAAGCGCTCATCGGCGCGGATTACGTCATTACGACGATCCGCGTCGGCGGCGACGATATGCGCGTCAAGGACGAGCGCCTTGCGCTTAACGCGGGCGTTCTCGGGCAGGAGACGACCGGCGCAGCCGGGTTCTCCTTCGCCATGCGCAGCATTCCGGCGCTGATCGGATACTGCGAATACGCCGCAAAATACGCAAAACCGGACGTAAAGATCTTTAACTTTACCAACCCGGCGGGCCTTGTCTCACAGGCCTTGTCCGACGCCGGATACGACTTTTCCTTCGGCATCTGCGACGCGCCGTCCTCCATGCTGCACGCGCTTGCTGACATGCTGAGCGTCGAGCCTTCCCGCGTCAAGGGTGAGATCTGGGGACTCAATCATCTGTCGTTCTTTGATAAGATCACGCTGGACGGGAAAGATATATTGTCGGCGCTGATCGATAACGACGTCTCTTACAAAAAGTCCGATATGCGCTATTTCCGCAAGGATCTGCTGCAGAGAAAAGGGTATATCCCCAATGAATATCTCTATTATTTCTTCTCCTCCCAAAAGGCTCTCAACAATATCCTCAACGCAAAAGAGACAAGGGGCGAGCAGATCGCGCGCATCAATAAGGACATGCTTGCCGAACTGAAAAAGCACGACGTCAACAGCGAATTCGAGACCTGCCTTAAAATTTTCGAGCATTATTACGGCATGCGCGAAAACAGTTACATGGCAAGCGAGACCGGCGTGTCCCGCGGGACCGAATGGCATTTCAATCCCTTCTCCAAGGACGCGGGCGGATACGCGGGCGTCGCACTGCGGTATATGGAGATCGTACGCTCCGGCAAGGCGGACGACATGATCCTGTGCATGCCGAACAACGGCGCGATCCCGGGGCTTTTGGATACCGACATCATCGAAGCCACCGGCACGGTGACAAAGACCTCCGTCACGCCCCATAAGCACGAGTCCTTCGATCCCGAAGCGCTGGAACTGGTCCGCCGTGTGAAACTGTACGAGCGCAATGCCGCAAGGGCGATTTTGACGAAAGACCGGGACCTTGCCGTGGACGCGCTGGCGCTGCATCCGCTTGTCAATTCCTAT
>CAMVBD010000182.1 GCA_947165615.1 uncultured Clostridia bacterium
CCGCATTTCAGATAAAACCGGCAGGCGATCAGGTTGTTGTCCTGCCCCACGGTATAAAGTCCGCGAAACCCCAGATCCGTTGCCAGACGTTTGCCGTGTTCGATCAGCGCCGTGCCGACGCCCTGCCCGCGAAACGCGGCGCAGACCTTGAGGTCATAGAGATACAGGTATCTGTGCCATTCCTTTTTCCAGACGGCAAGCCCCACGCAGGTGTCGCCCTCGTACGCCCCGGCAAAGAGGAAGTCCTT
The DNA here is from genome assembly GCA_947165615.1 of uncultured Clostridia bacterium. Taxonomy (GTDB): domain Bacteria; phylum Bacillota; class Clostridia; order Oscillospirales; family Acutalibacteraceae; genus RUG806. The sequence continues at coordinate 249 of CAMVBD010000182.1, forward strand.
TTCCATTTCGTCAAAATCATAGTCTTCGTCCGGAAAGGTCATTTCGGATCGGTCCTCCGGGGAAAACAACTCGATCCGGCTGTCCCAATTTCCGTCCCGCAGAGACGGGATCAGTCTGCCGACAAGCGGGAACGGCTCGTTTTTCAGGCGGATATCCCTCTCGGATGCTTTGTCGATGATGCGTATGTCGAGCATGACAGATCCTCCCTTCATTTCGTTTTTGTGTAAATTTCCACCACGTCTCCGGGGACGGTTGCGATCCCACTGAAAAGGGTTTCGGCGTCGAGCGCCGCCGGTCTGTCGTTGACCGTCACCGTAAACGCCTGTTCCGGGTAGACGACGCGCAGGGTCCCGCCCTTTTCGGAGACGATTTTCGCGTACCGGACTTTTTTGCCGCGCATGTCCGCCGAGACGAGGAACGCGCCGTCCGCCCGCAGGTTTTCGTAGGCGCAGTCAAGCCGACTGACGCCGTTTACTGCTTTTTAACGCTGCCACTGCTTACGGGGAAGGTGAAATAGGTGTCGGGGTAGGGCTCGTTTTCCAGGGTAAAGTGCCACCATTCCTCCGGCAGGGGCCGGAACCCGTGCGAAAGCATGCCCTCGCGCAGCAGCATCCGGTTGGCGTACTGCTCGTCGGTGATGTCCTTATAGTCCGGATGGCTCAATTCTCCGAAGAAGTCGAACACGCCGCCCATATCGAGTTCCTTGCCCGTGCGCATGTCCACAAGCGTGAGATCCACGGTGGAGCCACGGCTGTGCCCGGAGTGCTCCGCAATGTACCCCTGCGGGAACAGAACGTCCTTGGAAAGATCCGGATAAAAGTACGCCTTCATGCGCGTATCCCCGGTATCCTGCGCCCAGCGCACGAAGTTGGCGACCGCCTTCTGCGGGCGGTACGCGTCATAGATCTTCAGCCGGTATCCCCGGGAGACAAAGTCGTCGGAGGCCGCCTTCAGCGCGGCGGCGGCTTCTTTTGTAAGCAGGGCGACGGGCTCCTCATAGCCGTCGATCCGGTCGCCCACAAAATTATAGGTGGAAAAATAGCGGATCTCGAGGATCACGTCCGGCACGGCGTCCGTCAGCAGGACAAAATCGGACGCGTCGTTTGAAAGGACGACGCCGTCCGCGCCGATCACCGTCGTGGGCTCTTCGGCTTCACCGTCCGCGTCTTTCGCGCAGCCCGCAAGACCGACGGCTGCGGCAAGGCAGAGCACGGCGCCGGCGGCGCACAAGGCTTTCAGTTTCATAAGCGTTCCTCCTGTACAAGGCAATCGGGACCGCGGGGACGTTCCCGTGCTTTCATTCTATCACGGTCAGACAAAAAAACAATGCAAAGCGCCGGAAAATGCGGTTTTTTGCATATCGGCGCGTGTATTTATACCGTGTCCCGGCGGTTCTGTGCCTTCAGTGTAAAGCCGCCGAGCCCGCTGGCAAGCAGGCAGTAATCGTCCGTCCAGTGCTCCCCGGAGGTGACAAAGTTGTCCGGCCCGCAGGCCCACGCCGGTTTTTCCGTTTCATGCAGTGGCCCGAAGACGTTTATGCGGGTGCCGACGACCGTCACCTCGATCGGAAGGCCCCGTCTTGCCGCCTCGGTCACGTCGGCTTCAAAGGGCTCCCAGCCGAGCACCGCGGTTTTTCCGGCTGCGGTAACCTTGACACAGGCGCCGGTAAAGGACGCCGGCGTCAGAACGATCCGATCTGCGTTCGGGAAGCCGGAAACAAGGGGCTTATACGCCTCCGGCGCCAGCACGTAGATCATGTTCCCGGTATAAAACGGCATACGGAAGTCGGCGTAATTGCCGCAGCCGATTTTTGCGGGCAGGGTCGTCAGCGTCCTTTTCCGCCCGCTTATTTTCACGCCGAACTCGCCGACGAGATACAGCGCTTCCACGTTGGTGGTCCTGCGAAAACCAACGTTCACGGTCACTTCGTTCAGACCGGTCTTCAGCGTCCCGGCGGGAACGGGCATCCGCTTGAAGCAGTCGTCGATCCAGAAGTCGCTGACGTCGGCGCTTTGCAGCTCCACACCGTTCAGACGGTAGTGATTGCGCTCCGGCCGTTCACCGGCCAGAAAGACGGGGCCCTCCGGCAGGTCCTCGATCTCAAACGTATACGAGAGCTCGATCTCCCCGTACTGCGTGCGGTCAAAGTCCTTGGCAAACCACGGCTGCAGCATGCCGCCGCCCCGGTTCTCCAGCCCGAAATGCGCCCGGATGGCGCGGTCGGTTTTCAGCGCCTCGTTCTCCTCGCTCCATTCGCCGCCCTTTTGGCGCCAGCGGCACCAGTCGAGCACGCAGACGTTTTGCTCGTCCCTGCGGTACGGGAAAAGGCCGGTCAGCGTTTTTTCGGCGACGGTCTCATACACAGCGACCGGCTGAAGGGCTTCTGCCGACCGGTCCGTCAGCACAAAGCATTTTGTGCCGCCTGCTTCCAGCGAAAACCGGATCCTGTAAACGCCGTCATTCTCCCGCGCAAAGGCGGAAGCGTCCAGACGCGTCCCCGTCTCGGTGTCCCATTCCTCCACCGCTTTTCCGGCGGACGCCTTCAGCGTGAGGACAAGATCCCTGCGCGGGGCGTCGCGGTCGGTATTCAGCACGACGACGGCAGCGCCGTCTCCGCAGAAATCCCGCCGCGCCTGGGCATAGACCGCTTTTTCGGTCTCGCCCCGTTCGTCCGTCACCGCCACAAACGCCTCCGACGCCGCGCGGACGGCCTTGACGAGCGCTTCTTCCTCAAAGGGCACGCGCACGCTTTCTTCCGAGAGCCTCTCCGGTTCGTCCGAGCGCACGGCGTTGACGTAGGCTGGCGCCTCCCCGCAGAAAATGACCGTGCCGCCCCTCTCCCGGAATTCCCGCAGGAGGTTCAGCGTCGTGGGACGGATCGTGAGCATATCCGAGACGATCACGACCCGGTAATGCGCCTGTCCGACGCGCAGAACGGGTCTGCCGTCCGCTGTTTCCACGCCCGCGAGCCGGGACATCATCTCCTCCTCGCCGTAATCAAAATCGATCTGGCTGTCGGTCAGATAATGGAACAGTTTTTCATAGCGCTCTTCGTACGGCTCCACCTCCGGGGAGGCGTTGTAGATCCAGTTTGCCCAACCGGCGTAGGCCTGACCCCAGAGCGACTCAATGGGATTGAGCACCAGCACGTCGCAGTCGGGACGGCCTTCCGAGAGAAGGATCCCCATGCGGGCAAAGTAGTCCTCCACGGTCGGGTAGTCCGGATACCACGGGGACTGATGCAAAATCGACGCCGGGTAATCGCGCTTGGCTTCGCCCTCCATCGTGTACCACGACAGGTGCGGGCAGCGCAGGTTGATCCCGAACAGCGCCTGCCAGTCTCCCACGTTTTTGTGCCCCTTAAAGCTGAATTGCCAACCCGTGACGCCGTAGAGCTCCGAAAGCATCCGCTTTTTGCCGAGCTGCCGCGCGGCGGACGCCAGCTGTTTGACGATCCAGTAGCAGCGGTTGTGCTCTGTCAGCACGTCCACGCCCGGATAGTCCATATATTCGTAAAACCGCATTAAAGACCCGTTCGGCACGGTCTGGTTCATCAGGCTGTCCTCGTGCAGGACGTGCCCGGTAAAGATCATGTTGTGTTCCCGGCACCAGTCGTCGATGGGTTTTGCGAACCGCTCCAGGAACAGGGCGTTCGCAAGGTCAATATAGAACAGCTTGACCGGCGCGACGGCCTCCCCGTTTTTGCGGTAAAACAGCTCCGGCAGGAGCGCCCGGCAGGAGAACCCGTACCGGGCCTCGAATTCCTCAAACAAATCGTCCGTCCACGCCGCGGCGCAGGATATAACGCCGTTTTCCTCTTTGCGGTTATCGAAAAGGTGCCCCCGGTGCGGCTCGTCCGTAAAAATGCCCTTGATGCTCCGCCCGAGCCGCTCGCCGCAGCGTTTGGCGTACTGCTCATGGGTCAGCTCGATGAATTTTTCGGTCGCCGCCCGGCTCATGGTGTCAAGATAGGTGTTGCCGTTGTACCCGGGACTCGGCTCATCCGGCACAATGGCAAAGCGCAGGGCCTTCCATTCCCCCGGCTCGTCCTTTGCCGCGTCCGCCATTTCTGCCGCCGCGTTTTTTACGGCAAGCAC
>CAMVBD010000183.1 GCA_947165615.1 uncultured Clostridia bacterium
TGGGAATAGAGCCCGTAAAGTTCACCGCTGACGACGCAGTTCTCGACCGTACACCCGCTCCCGAGAATATAGACGAGCGCCGCGCCGGAAGCCGTATCGCGCTTATACATCCGCACGTCCTCCAGAATCACGTTCCGCACGGCGGCGCCGTCGGCAAGCTCCCGGAACAGACCGATCTCGGTATCTTCGGGTTCGGAGGATAAACCGGTGATCCGGTGGTTCTGCCCGTCAAAAACACCGCGAAAGCGCAGCGCGGTCCCCTTTCCGGCGATCGGCGTCCACGGCGCGCCCGAAAGGTCGATGTCGGCGGTCTGCAGGATCGTCTTTCCCGCAAAATCGTCCACGCTCCCGTTCGTGAGGTCCGAGAGCTCGATGAGATCCTGCCGGGAGGAAACGGTAAGGGTCAGGGCGTCGGGATCGTACCATTCGCCGACCCCGATCACGTGAACGGTCGCGTAATCGCGCCCGTCCGGCGTCTCAGCCCAGACGCGCGTATCGCCTCCGGCGCCGGCTGTGATCCTGCCCTCGGCGTCCACGGCGGCGACAAGCGGATCCTCCGAATAAAACGTAACGGTCTGTCCCGCCGGATACACGCGGCAGCGCAGCGTTTCGGTTTCCCGGGAGAGCATCCTGAGATGCCGGTTTGCGATCCCGATGGAAGCCGAGGGCGTTTCCGTTCCCGCAAATACGGGTTTTCCGTCCGCCTCGGTCCAGCCGCGGTATTCGCGGTCGGGATGCTCCGCCGAGAGCGCGAGCGCGTTCTTATTCAACCGTTCAAGAACGGAAGCCCCCTCCTCAGCGAGCGTGAGCTCCGCGTCCCAGCGGTCGGCGTACAGGCTGAACTCGTGTCCGCGGCCGGGATCGAGCCCGAGCTGGACCTCCGTTGAGACCGCTTCCGTGAACGGGAGCGCGCCCGCAGCGGTATAACAGTCGGTAAGCGCGCAGAGATACGCGAGTCCGACGATCGCGCCCTTCGCAGTTCCGTCGGAGGCGGTGTTGCGCACGGCGGAAAAGGCATAGTGACCGCCGCTCGAGTCAATATTATAGGATATGCCGGCAATCCCTGCGATCAGACCGGCATATTTTGGGGCGTCCGCGTCCGCGTAGGCGCAGCAGTTTTCGATCTCGCCGCCGTGTATGGTGCCGACGACGCCGCCCGCGCCCTCTCTTCCCGCCGAAACGGTCACGCGCGCGGAGCAGTTGCGCACACTTCCCTTCATAACCGCGCCGACGACGCCGCCGGCGCGCGTTCCTCCGTTAATCGTATCCGAATAGACTGCCGCCTCGACCTTGCCGGTCACGCTGCAGGAATCCACCGCCGCGTTTCCGTACACATACCCGACAAGTCCGCCGACGTACGCTTCGCCGACGATATACACGTCCTCCAGGATGAAGTTCTTTATGACCGCCGAAGCGGACGCGCCGCTGAAAAAACCGGCGTATGTTTTTTCGGGAGCCACGTACCTGAGATTCCGGATCGGGACGTTCGAGCCGTCCGCGTCATACCCGGCGTGGATCGGGTACCAGTCGATCCCGGTCATATCGAGTTCTTCGAGCGTGGGATCGATCACGAACCCGCCCGTCACACCGACCGAACGCGCATAGGAGTATTCGAGCAGCTCCTCGGGGGAACTGAGCGTGAACGGCGCGCCGGTATCATACCACGCGCCAAAGGACTTCACGGTGACGGTGAAGGAGGCGCTCGATTGGGCGAGCCCGCCGGGATCGGCGGTCAGCGTGACGGTCGAAACGCCCGGGACGTGAGATCTTAAGATCCCGTTCTCAACTGTAAGCACCTCCGGATTGCTGCTCTCCCACCGCAGCGGCGCGGTTCTGTGCGTGACATAATACGGGACGATATAGCCGCAGTCCTGATACATCTCGAACGCTTCCTCGCCGAATCGGATACCGATCGGGGAAACGGTGACCTCACACACGCGCGCGGCGTCTCCGCAGCGCGCCGTAATTTCACAAAAGCCCTCGCCGACAGCAGATACCAGACCGTTTTCCACCGTGCAGACGGCAGCGTCGGAGGTCTCCCAGACGACGGGCGCGCCGTCGCCGGTCACGGCCTGAAGCCGAAAGCTCTGCCCAAGGTAAAGCAGCTTCTGATTCGCGGAAATGTAAAACAGCAGACCGTTCTCCTCCGCCACGGCGGAGGTACGCAGCATTCGGACGTCCGAGGCTTTCCCCTCGGACGTAAAGGTCTGCACGCCGCCGGTTTGCAGCATTCCCAAAACGTCGTCCGCATTCGTCCCCGGCATATAGAGCCGGATGCACGCCGCCGCGGCAGCCACGTGGGGCGACGCCATGGAGGTGCCGCTGAGCTTCATAAACGTACCCGAGGAGCCTCTCCCCTTCGTGGGATAGGCGCTCTGAATCGAAACGCCCGGGGCGGCGATATCCACAAGGTCGCCGTAATTCGAGAAGGCGGCGAAGCGGTGGTCCTCCCCAACCGCCGCCACGGTGATCGCGCTTTCCACGTTCGCGGGCTCGTTGTACTTCACGTCCGTCGCGGAATTGCCCGCGGCGACGCAGACGACCTTCCCTTCGGCGGTCAGCGCGTCGATCACGCTCCGGTAGGCGGCGCCGGTCCCGCTTCCGCCGAGACTCATATTCACCACGTCCACGCCGATCGATTCGCAGTACCAGAGCGCCGAAACGATGACGGAGGTATATCCGGTGCCCGTCTGATCCAGCACCTTGACGGGGACGATCTTTACGTTTGCGGGCGTGCCGTCCGCAACGGTCCCCGAGACGTGCGTACCGTGGAAGTGGTCGTCATAGGCGTCGTCGTCGTTGTTTACAAAATCGTAGTCGCGCTCGGTGTCCATGCGATCGATAAGGAACGGATGGTCATACATCGCGCCGGTATCCACCACCGCCACGGTGACGGAACGCGTCATATCGGCGGACGCAGTCAGCCATGATAGAAAAGGCGTATGGTCCATATGCGCCGAGGAGTACCCCCAGGAGAGAAAATCGCCATCGTCCGAAACACAAACAGCCGCATCCGGCTCCGCCCAGTGCACGGTATCGAGCGCCGAGAGCTTCTCCCTCGCCGCCCTCGCCGCGGCCTCATCTGCAAACTGAAGCGCCCACATGCCTTGAAACGGACCCACGGCGGCGGTCGCGCCGAAGGTATCCGGAAGGTCGTCCGCCTCAACAAGCAGACGTGCGGACTGATACGGCCGTGAAACGACGACCGTGTCCGTTCCCGTCAGGACGTCAAAGCCCTCTTCCGCCGCTTTCTCTGCGACGGCTTCGAGGGCGGCGCGGGCGTTTTTCTTCCGGCTGCCGGAAAGACGCGCCGCCGTTTTCGTTTCGACCGAAAGGGCGGCGCCGGCTTCGAGCACCGCGCCCCGCAGCGCGGCGGCCGGCTCGGCGGCCCCGGCGATCCTCAGCTCCTCTGCCGCCGCGGCGAGATTTCCGCTGTTTTCAAGCGCGGCAAAAGTCGCCTCCGCGTTTGCGAGCGTCACCGTCAGGTCGGGAAACAGCGCTCTGTTTTCAGAGGAGATAAGACCGTGCAGCGCGGTCGTGAACTGCGATAGGGAAAGCGATCCCTCCAAAGCATGCGCCGCGGGCGCGGTTTTCCCGGCGGCGCCAAAAGCGCCTCCAAAGGGAAGTCCGGCAATAAGAAGAAGAATACAAAGGATCGGCGCGAGACGTTTTTTCATAAGAAATGCCTCCGTTCCCGGTAAACCGGATGATTCATCAAAATTATATGGTTCCGCGACGGGTGTGTCAAGCAGAAGGGAATGAACGGGCTTTTTAGGGAACGAAAGCCTCTCCCCGGCGAAACGATACCGCGCCTTTGTGCAAAAGTTGAGCATCGTAATGAGTAAAAAAACACACAACCAAAAAAACAGGGCAGGCAAACGACCTGTCCTGCTCTGTTTCTGTTATACGATACGTCGGCGTACAGTTCCATCGCCGTTTCGGCAAGACCGATCAGAATCAATGCCGATTCGGCAAAAATTCCTCTGATTTTTCTCGCCGTTTTTACGTCGATTCCGGGAATCGCCAACCTGCTCATTCCGAAACGACCCTGGGGGGTAAAATACACGCGTTTTCACAGGTCTTTTCAAGTGTCAAAATCCCTTATATTTCAAGGGATTTCGGCACTTTGTTTTTCTTCTGCAAAAATGTGCGTTTACATGCGAAAATACTAAAAAAGGGGATCAAAAATCGATTATCGTGTTGGTTTTTTTTGAGGGCAAAAATGAGGGTGCTGCTGAGCAGACCGGGATGCACACAGATGCACGCACGTGCACGCAAGAGATGGCAAATTCTGGGAATAAAATGACTCTGCCAAACAGTGTTTTTTCGACGAAGAGATCCCCG
>CAMVBD010000184.1 GCA_947165615.1 uncultured Clostridia bacterium
CTTGTCCCGCACGTGGGAGCAGGACACGGAGAACCGGCAGGCTTCGAGATGCGGTAAAAACTCCGGGAAGCAGTGCGGCAGATCCTCCTTTTTGATCTTTTCGCCGTTTTCCTCGAAATCAACGGAGGAAAAGCCGGGGGTATCGGCCAAAAGGGCTTCGCCGTAATGATAGAGTCTGACGCTGCGCGTCGTGTGCTTGCCGCGCCCGAGTTTTTGGCTGATCTCCTTGGTCTCGAGGTTGAGGTCCGGCAAAAGGGCGTTGAGGAGGCTGGACTTGCCGACGCCGGAATTCCCGGTAAATGCGTTGAGCCCGTCCGAAAGACAGGCGGCAAGGACATCCATCCCCTCCCCCGTTTTCGCGGAGCAGCAAAGCACCCGGAAGCCGGCTTTTTCATAGATCTCCCGGTAAAGGGAAACGTCCGCGAGGTCCGTTTTGGAAAAGACGACGACGGGTTCGATCTCATGGTAAACGGAGATCGCGGTGAGTTTATCGAGGACGTAGAGGTTCGGCTTCGGGCTGTCGGCGGACGAGACGATGAACAGGCGGTCGAGGTTTGCGACCGGCGGGCGCAGCAGCGCGTTTTTGCGGTCGTCGACCGACAGGATAAAGCCCTTGTCGCCGTCCGGCTGAAAGACGACACCGTCGCCGACAAGCGGCGTGATCCCGCGGCTGCGGAAATTGCCCTTTGCGCGGCATTCATAAACAAAACCGGCGGCTTCTACATAGTAAAAGCCGCTGATCGCATGGATGATCCTGCCCTTTAAGGTCGTGAAACTCATGCTTTACTGATCCTCTTCGGGGGACGGGTCGGTGGGCGCTTCCGTGCTGGAAGGCTCTTCCTCGCTTGTGGGTTCGACTTCGCTTGTGGGTTCGACTTCGCTTGTGGGTTCCGCCGCGCTTGTGGGCTCCTCGGCGCCGCTGCCGGCGCTGATGGTCAGCACGATATTGACGTTGGTGGAATACTGCGTCAGATTGGAACCGACGGGCGACTGGGAAATGACTTCACCGGGCGCAAAGTCGTCGCTGTAGGCGCTTTGGAACGTGATGTTGCCAAAGCCCTTTTCACGCAGGACTTCGACCGCCAGTTCCTGATCGAGACCGGTGACGTCCGGCACATATTCCTTGAGCGAATAGGAGTACTTGAGGACGTTGGAGATCATGCCGCGTTCCTTGGTAAAGTCGATGTTGCCGCTGTAGATCTTGGTGGAATCCACATAGATCGTGAAGGTGTTTTCGGCGCCGGAGCCCGTAAAGCTGAGTTGGAGCGCGGAGCCGTCCAGCGCGACGTTTTCTTTGGAATCGTATGCCATATTATTAAGGAACGTGCGCACGGTGCCGGTCTTGTTGCCGACGTTCGGAAGCGTGATGCTGAAGGTCGCGGTGCCGTTGTCCGGAATGCCGTTGCCGACCACCAGATTGACCGTATAGTTTTCGCTGACGTTGGCGCCGGCGGTGGGCGTCTGCCCGATGACGTAATCCTTGAGAGAAGGCGAACTTGCCTCATAGATGACGGACCCGACCTTAAGGCCCTCCGCGACGATCTTGGCCTTTGCGACGGCAAGCTGATCGCCCATGACGTTGGGCACGCGCACGCCGTCACGGCTTTCCTTGGAACCGGAAGCGTAATAAATAATGACGGTGGAGCCGCGCTTTGCGTAGGTGTTGATGCCGGGGTCCGTATAGATGACCTGGTTTTCGGGCGGGTTTTCGTCGATCATTTTGATGGACTGGACTTCAAAGCCAGCGTCGCGGATGATCTTTTCCGCCTCTTCATAGTTCATCCCCTTGACGTCGGAGATCTTTTCCATTTCACTGTTGATGGCGATGGTCAACTGGATATAGTCGTCCTTGTGGATCTTTTTGCCGGCAGCGGGAACCTGTTCGATGACCTTGTTTGCTTCGTAAGTCGTATTGTACACCGTCTGCGGGTCGGCGTAATTGAATTCGGGATACCGGGCTTTGGCCTCGTCGAACGTCATATTGATGAAGTTCGGGACCTCGACGGTCTCGGAACCGCTGCGGCTGAAGACCTTCGGCAGGAAAATGACAAGAACGGCGGCGATGGCGGCGACCGCAAGGATCACGCCCAGAAGGATGGGACCGGTGGCGCTGCGCTCCGTGACTTCCTCGTCGTCCTCGTCCTCCTCGTCGGCGTTCTCCTCGTAATCCGGCTCTTCGCGTTCGTCCATTATGCGCACCGGACGGGACGCGGCGTCGTTTGCAGCGCGGCTTGCCGCCTGAGCGGGCGCAATGTATTTGGTGGGCGCTTTGTCCACGTAAAACTGATAGTCGAAACGCATGCGGGGGTTCTTTTTGAACTCGGCAAGATCGGACAGGAATTCCGCCGCGGACTGGTAGCGGTCGGCGGGATCCTTTTGCAGCGCGCGCAGGGTGATCTGCTCCAGCCCGTAGGGGATGGAAGGGTTGATGGACGTCGGGCGCGGCGCCTCGTTTTTGAGCTGCATCATGGCGACGGAGAGGTCGTTTTCGGACTCGAAGGGCACTCTGCCCGTCAGCATTTCGTACAGCACGACGCCGACGGAATAAATGTCGGATCTGCCGTCGGTATACTCGCCCTTGGCCTGCTCGGGACTGACGTAATGGACGGACCCGATGGCGGAGGTCTCGGCGACGTTTCTGGCTTCGCTGCGGTTGAAGCGGGCGATGCCGAAGTCCGTGACCTTGATGTTGGCGTTGGGCAGAAGGATGATGTTCTGAGGCTTGACGTCGCGGTGGATGATGCCCTTGTCGTGCGCGTGCTGAAGCGCGCGCAGAATCTGGATCACGAAATGGACGGCCTCTTTCCAGTCAAGCACCCGCTGGCGCTGGATGTACTCCTTGAGCGTGATGCCCTCGACGTATTCCATGACGATATACTGAAGCGCGTCGCCGAAACTGACGTCAAAAACCTTGACGATATTCGGATGGGAAAGCATGGAGATCGCCTTGGACTCGTTTTTGAAGCGCATCCGGAACTCCTGATTCGCGAGATACTCGTCCTTGAGGATCTTGACCGCGACGATCCTGTCGTCCACGGGATCGTAGGCCTTATATACGACCGACATGCCGCCGATGCCGATGATCTCCTGGATCTGGTAGCGGTTGCCGATGATCTGATTCAGATAATTATCCACTTTTTTCTCTCCTTCACCGATTGCTGACAACGACCGCGGTAATGTTGTCTCCGCCGCCGCCGAGGTTTGCCTGGCCGACCAGCCGTTTTGCGGCGCCGTCCGGGTCCTCGTCTATGATTTCTTTGATCTCTTCGTCCGTAACAAAATCCGTAAGGCCGTCCGAGCACAGAAGCAGCGTCGCGTTTGCGGGGAACTCCGTGCGTGTAAAGTCGATGCGGATCTTTTCGTCCACGCCGAGGGCGCGGGTAATGACGTTCTTTTTGGGATAGGACCGCGCCTCGTCCGGCGTCAGTTCCCCTGCGTCCACCATTTCCTGCACAAGCGAGTGGTCCTTTGTGATCTGCCGGAGCTCGCCGTCCAGAAGATAGGCGCGGGAGTCGCCGACGTGCGCGACCGTTACAAAACCGTCCAAAAAGACCGCGCACACGACGGTGGTGCCCATACCCTCGTAGATCTCTTCGGATTCGGCGAGATCGAACACGACGATATTGGCGGCGGTGATGCTCGTCAGCAGCAGGTTTTTGACGGAAGACGGCTGCATGTTCCGGTGCCAGCCGGTACGGATGCGGTGGACGATGGTCTCCACGGCGAGGGTGGACGCGATGTCGCCTGCCTTTTCACCGCCCATGCCGTCGCACACGATGGCGAACACGGCGCCGGGCTCCGGCTCGAAGGCGTAGCAGCAGTCCTGATTATTCTCCCGCCGGATCCCCTTGTCTGTTTCGTAAGCGTAATTCATAGGACTTCATTCCCCGTTGTTTTTTCGCGGACCGCCCTTCTGCGGAGTTGTCCGCAGGCAGCGTCGATGTCGCTGCCGAGTTCCCGCCTTACGGTCACGGCAAAGCCTTTTGCCGCAAGCGCGGAGGCAAACCGTCTGACGTTTTCGGGCGTGCTTTTGCGCATGCCCGTCTCTTTGACCTCGTTGACCGGGATCAGGTTGATGTGGCAGAGCATCCCTTTTAACAGGGACGCCAGCGCCTCGGCGCAGGCGGGCGTGTCGTTTTTGCCGCGCACAAGGGCGTATTCAAACGAGATGCGGCGGGACGTCTTTTCGGTATAGTCCCGGCAGGCGGAAATGAGCGTTTCGACGTTCCACTTTTTGTTGACCGGCATCATCGAGGAGCGCAGGTCGTCGTTCGGCGCGTGCAGCGACACGGAAAGGGTAAGCTGCAGACGCTTTTCGGCAAGTTCATAGATCCTCG
>CAMVBD010000185.1 GCA_947165615.1 uncultured Clostridia bacterium
ACTGGACGGTGACAGTCTCGGCGACGTCGGCGCCGTAGGCTTCCGCCACAGCCGCGCGCACATAGCCGTTGCCCTCGTCCGCCTGGTCGTCGGTCGCGGTCACGCCGGTGCCGATGGCCCACACGGGCTCATAGGCGATGATGACGTTTTTGAGGAGGTCCGCGGAGACGTTCGTCAGGCCGATCTTGGTCTGGTATTTGAGCAGGGTCTCGGTGTAGCCGAGTTCTCTCTGCTCGAGCGTCTCGCCCACGCACAGGATGACCTTGAGGCCGGCGTTCAGCGCCGCCAGGGTGCGGAGGTTGACGGTCTGGTCGGTCTCGCCGAAGTACTGACGGCGCTCGGAATGGCCGATGATGACGTACTCGACGCCGACGGCCTTGAGCATGTCGGCGGAAACCTCGCCGGTGTAGGCGCCGGAGGCCTTGAAGTGGACGTTTTCGGCGCCAATGTGGATGTTGGAGCCCTTGGCGGCTTCCACGGCGGCGGGGATGTCGACGTAGGGCACGCACAGCACGACGTCGCAGTCCGCGCCCGCGACAAGGGGCTTCATTTCCTCGATGAGAGCCTTGGCTTCATCGGGGGTCTTGTTCATTTTCCAGTTGCCGGCGATAACGGTTTTTCTGGTGGCTTTATTCATGGATTCGTACCTCTTTCTTTTATGATGTTGGGTGTTGGGTGTGGGATGTCGGTGGCGCGCAAAGCGCGCAATTAAAATGAATCAAAAGGCGAAGCCTTTTCCTTCATCCAACACCTGACATCCAACACCTGTCACCTCAGATAAGCCGCCGCAGGCGGCTTATTTCTCGTCGATGCAGGCGATGCCGGGCAGCTCTTTGCCCTCCAGGAACTCAAGGGACGCGCCGCCGCCGGTGGAGATGTGGCTCATCTTGTCGGCAAAGCCCAGCTTTTTGATGGCCGCCGCGGAGTCGCCGCCGCCGATGATGGAGATGGCGCCGGATTCGGCAATGCCCTTTGCGACGGCGATGGTGCCGTTGGCAAAGTTTTCCCACTCGGAGACGCCCATCGGGCCGTTCCAGATGACGGTGCCGGCATTCTGGATGGACTTGGCGTAGAGCTCGGCGGTGACGGGGCCGATGTCAAGGCCCATCCAGCCGTCCGGAATGGAGTCGGAGTAAATGCGCATATGGGTGGCGTCGGGCGCGTACTCGGTGGCGATGATGTTGTCCACGGGCAGCAGGAAATTGACGCCCTTGGCTCTGGCCTTCTGGATCATGCCCTTGGCGTTTTCGATGTTGTCCTTGTCAAGGAGCGACGTGCCGACCTCGTTGCCCATGGCCTTGAAGAAGGTGTAGGCCATGCCGCCGCCGATGATGACGGTGTCGCACTTGTCGATGAGGTTGTTGATGACGCCGATTTTGTCGGAGACCTTGGCGCCGCCGAGGATGGCGACCAGCGGACGCTTGGGATTTTCGAGCGCGCCGCCGATGAATTCGATTTCCTTTTGGATCAGATACCCGACCGCGGAGGGCAGGTAGTCGGCCACGCCCGTGGTGGAGGAGTGCGCTCTGTGCGCGCTGCCGAACGCGTCGTTGACGTAGACGTCGGCAAGAGCGGCGAACTTTTTGGAGAGTTCGGGATCGTTTTTGGTCTCGCCCTTTTCAAAGCGGACGTTTTCGAGCAGCAGGACCTCGCCCTCCTTCAGAGCGGCAGCCTTGGCGACGGCGTCTTCTCCGACGACGTCCTTGGCGAGAATGACCTCACGGCCGAGGAGTTCGGAAAGTCTTTTGGCGACGGGAGCCATGGAAAAAGCGGGATCGAACTCGCCCTTCGGGCGGCCGAGGTGGGAGCAGAGGATCAGCTTTGCACCCTGATCCAGCAGGTACTGGATGGTGGGAAGGGACGCCACGATCCGCTTGTCGGAGGTGATGACGCCGTCTTCCATTTTGACGTTGAAGTCGCAGCGTACGAGGACCTTTTTGCCGCGTACGTCGATGTCTTCCACGGTTTTCTTGTTGAGAGTGCTCATGGGAAATAACTCCTTTTCTGTATGTGTTTTATTATTTGAAAAACATTTTCAAAATATTTTATATCATTGATAAATGTTTGTCAATACCGTTTTTACTTGGACCAAAACAAACTGCCGTCCAGCAGCAGCGCCCTTGCGGGCGAAGCGTCCGCGCCGTCGATCTTAACGGGCGGGGCGAACAGAAAATACCGGCCCGGCTCGACCTTTGTCAGGTCCAGATTTTCGAGGATGTACACGTTTTCGGAAAGCAGCGCCCGGTGGGGCCCGATCTCGTCCGCCTCGCTTCCGACGGACAGGGCGTCCGTGCCGACGAGCCTGACGCCGAGAAAGGCAAGCTCCTCCGCGCCGGTGCGGTCGAGATACGCTTTGCCGTTTCCCTTTATCAGAACACGCAAAGTCCCCTCCGGCACCAGCTCGTCCACGGTCTGTCCCGTGACGGCCCGTTCGGGCGGAGCGATGACAAGGCACTCGCCGACAAAGGGGTCAAGCGGCAGGCGCCCGACGTCGTCGCCCGTGCGGTCAAAATGCAGGGGCGCGTCTACGTGCGTGCCGGCGTGCAGGACGGACGTCAGCATGGCCATGTTGCAGGGGTCCCCCGCCGCGATGGACGAAAACGCCGACAGGCGGGGCTTGGGGTCGCCGGGGTACAGCGGCGATCGGTTGAGAGACCTTGAGACGTCGATGATCCGGTAAAGCAAGGCGCTCCCCTCCTTCCGGTTTTATCTTTCTCAGTCGACGTTGACCTTGCGGTCGATGAGGACGCTTGTCGCAAGGAAAAAGATGATCCCGGCGATGAACCAGCAGAACGAGCCGGTCAACGAATAGATGCCGTAGCCGTTGTAGGCCATGGCCATGGCGGCGTCGGCGGAATTGAGCGTAAACGTAAAGTATTCGGGCGTGATGACGATGTAAATGGGCAGCAGGGCGTTTACCAGCGCCGCGAAGCCGCCGGACAGCAGCAGCGCGCCGAAGAAGTAAAGGATGCGGCCGATGGCGCCGGGCTTGTGGAAGGGTCTGCAATGCCCGAGGGTGACGGCAAAAAAACCGAGCATGACGAGCGTGACGACGGTGACGCCGCCGTAGACGGCGTACAGGGTCAGGATGTTCAGAATGACGCCGATGTTAGTGACCTTGAGCGAAAAGGTGTTGACAAGAAGCGTGGAGAACTGCGACAGGAGGGTGGTGAGGTTGACGTCCTCCTGGATCGTGCCGAGGGAGTGGCGCAGGATGTACAGGAACGAGCCGAAAATGCAGAAGCACAGGACCGTGTAGTTGAGCGCGACCCAAAACGCGCCGGACAGCCATTTGGAAAACAGCAGCGACGACGCACGCACGGGCAGGGCCATGGTCAGCTCGCCCTCTTTGCCGTACATGGAGCGGTGGAACTCCCTGAGCACGGAGGAAAACGTCAGGACAAGGCCGACAAAAGCGGTCAGCACGAGCGCCAGCGCCGCAATGCCCTTGATGACGAGGCCGGCGCCGAAGCCGTTTTCGCCAATGCCTTCCCAGTTGACGAGCATTAAGATCAGCATGACGGCGCCGACGCCGAAAATGGCGATATAGGCCCCGTAGACGGCGCGGGCGTGCGCCTTGAACGCGTGTTTAATCAACTTCCCAAGCATCGCCGATGACCTCCTTGAATACTTCTTCGACGGATTTGCCCGTCTCATGGATGTTGTCGATCGAGGTGTTGACCAGGATCTTGCCCTTGCCGAGCATCATGACGTGGTCAAAACTGTGCTCGAGATCGTTGACAAGATGCGTGGAGATCACGACCGTGGAATGCTCTTTGTAGTTGTTCATAATAATGTCGAGGATCACGTCGCGGGCAGCGGGGTCCACGCCGCCGAGCGGTTCGTCCAGCAGGTAGACGTCCGCCTTGCGGGACATGACGAGCAAAAGCTGGAGTTTTTCCTGCATGCCCTTGGACATCGTTTTGATGCGCTGGTCGAGGTCCAGCCCGAATTCCTCGGCAAAGGATACCGCCTTCATACGGTCGAAATCCTTGTAGAAATCGGCAAAATACTTGATGCAGTCCACGGTGCGGAAGCGCGTCGGGAACATGGAGCAGTCCGGCAGATAAGCAAGGGCGGCCTTGGTTTCGGTGCCGATGTTTTTGCCGCCGATCTTGACGACGCCCGTGTAGTCGTGGATCAGCCCCGCCAAAATCTTCATAAGGGTCGTCTTGCCGCAGCCGTTCGGGCCCAAAAGGCCGACGATCTTTCCGGCGGGGATATCAAAGGAGACGTTGTCCAGCACCACGTGCCGGTCGTAATCCTTGAGCAGTTTTCTGACTTGGAAAGCAAATTTTTCCATGGTTTTATGTTATCCTTTCTGCGGCGTCCG
>CAMVBD010000186.1 GCA_947165615.1 uncultured Clostridia bacterium
CGTCGTCGTTGCCGGGGATGACGTAGTCGATCTCATCGGGATCGCAGTTGGTGTCGACGATGGCCACGATCGGAATACCGAGTTTCTTGGCCTCAAGGACGGCGATGCGCTCCTTGCGGGGGTCGACGATGAACATGGCGGCGGGCTGTCTCTTCATGTTGACGATACCGCCCATGAACTTTTCGAGCTTTTCACGCTCGACGCGAAGCTTTGCGACTTCCTTTTTTGGAAGCAGATCGAACGTGCCGTCGTTTTCCATGGCCTTGAGCTGTTCAAGTCTCTTGATCCTGCGGCGGATGGTGACGAAGTTGGTCAGCATGCCGCCCAGCCATCTGGCGTTGACGTAGGGCATACCGCAGCGCTCGGCCTCTTCCTTGATGGAATCCATGGCCTGCTTTTTGGTGCCGACGAAGAAGATCTCGCCGCCGTTGGCGGAAACCTCACGCACGAACATGTAGGCTTCTTCGAGCTTCTTGACCGTCTTCTGAAGGTCGATGATGTGGATCCCGTTTCTCTCGGTGAAGATGTAGGGAGCCATTTTGGGGTTCCATCTTCTGGTCTGGTGACCGAAGTGCACACCTGCTTCGAGCAGCTGCTTCATTGATACTACTGCCATTGTAAAATCCTCCTTTGTTTTTCCTCCGCGGGTTTCTTTTCGCGCCGGAACGGAGAAGGCTCTCCGCACCGCCGGACGCGATCCGCCCGCGTGCGTAGTACCTTGCAAGTATAGCACAAGGTTTTTTTGAAATCAAGAAAAAATTGAAATTTTTTATGAATTATTTTTATGATTTCCGGGACTCCGCCGTCCAGACGAGATAGACGGTGCCGGTCTCAGCCCCGTAAACGGGCTCGGCGTTCCCGCCCACCGGCTTTTTCGCCGTCAGGGCAAAGCGGAGGCTGCCGGTGCATTTGCCGTCTTCCCCGTAAAGGAAAGCGTCGGCCTCGTCGCTACCCTCGCCCGAACGCAGAACGTCGGAGGAGGCGACGACGAACGAGCCGGAATAAAAGTATTTGCCGTCCCGGACCCACATTCCCGCGGCGACGACTTCGCCCCGCTCGGTCTCGGCGACGTAAACGGCGTTCGTCCCGTCGATTCTGACAAGGCCGAGATCGCGGGAGACGGGCACGGCGGCCGCGGCGACCTGCGAAAAGAGCGCCTCTTTCGGCGACGCAAAGGTTTTGACGGTGGAGATCCGTTTGCCGGGATCGACGCTGGAAAAGTTGAGGGCGATGACGACGATCACGAAAACGGCGCCGACGGCGATCAGGATCTTGTTGCGTGTGCGCATGGTATTCCCCTTTTTGTTTTATTGGACAGGATAGGTCCGGTCATATGCGGGCATAAAGGCGCCCTCGGCGAAATTGCGGGCGCGGAACGTGACGGCAGCGTCCGTCACTTCCATAACGTAGCCGCAGCCGGCGGCTTCATACCCGCCGTCCTTGGACACGATGCCGATGGACGGGAGGTTGACGCAGTGGATGCCTTCGACGGCCGCGAAGTTATTGGGGCCGAGGCCGGAATGGAGATGCCCGGTGATCAGGAACACGTTCTGGTATTTGCGCATGACGGAAACGAGGCGGTCGCTGTCTTTGCCGACGGAACCGGCGGAGGGGATGGGCGAGCCCCAGGAATTCGGCAGGTCGTGGGTGTTTTTGAGCGGCTGGTGCAGGAGCACGAAGGCGGGCTTGCCGTCGGCAGTCGCGGCAGAGAGCGCGGCGTCGAGAAACGCCAGTTCCCCGTCGCTGATATCCGCCTCCTCGAACACGGTCGAAACCGAGCCGAGGACGATGAAGGCGTAGCCGTTCACCTCATAAGCATAGTACAGTTTGTCCGTATGGATGGCGGGGTTGACGGTCCCGGAGAACTCGGAGAAGGTCTTGACCGTCAGGCTGAAGTTCCGAAGTCGGATGTCGTGGTTGCCGGAGACGGGAATGATAGGCCGGACGTTGTCAAGCTTTGCGAGTTCGTCCGCCAGCAGCCGGTATTCGCTGAGCTTGCCGTTTTCGGTCAAGTCGCCGTCGATGATGAGCGCGTCGAGGCCCTCGGCGTTTTTGAGGTCCAGAACGGACGCCTTGACGCTGCGGTCGCGGGAGTAGAGATAGTCCGAAGCGTGAGTGTCGGACCACAGGGCGGCGGCAAGGCGCACGTCCTTTTCGGGACGGATGGGGTCGGCGTTCGACGGCGCCGCGACCGGAGAAACGAGAAGGACCAGAGAGACGATGAGGGACAGGATTTTGTACAGGACGTCGGCAAGTACGGTGTGCATGGGTTACTCCTTTGCTGCTTCAAGCGGATAGATTTTTTCGTATTCCTGCACGAATCTGCCGTGCAGGAAGTCGCGCGGGCGGAAGAGGACGCGGTCGCGGTAAACTTCGACCAGCATGCCGAGTCCCGGCTCCGAATAGACGCTGTCTTTGTTGATAAGGCCGGTGGAGGGCAGGCAGACGCAGTGCGTCGGACCGACCTCCTCGTAGGTATTGATATTGAAGCCGCGGTGCAGATGCCCCGTGATGTAGAAGACGTCGCGGTAGCGGGCAAGGAGCGTGCGCAGGCGTTCGCTTTGTTGCCCCACGCTTCCGGCGCCCGGCACGGGCGTGTCCCACGCGTAGGGGAGGTTGTGCGTGGACTGCAATGGCTGGTGCTGGACGACCAGCGCGGGGATCCTTTTGTCCCGCGCGTCGTCGAGCCGGGACCGGAGCCACGAAAACTGCTCCTCGCTCATAAAAGATTCCTCAAACTTTGTGCGGTCAGAGCCCATGATGAGGAGTTTTGCGCCCGCGGTCTCGTGCGCGTACCAGAGTTTTCCGGGGCGAAAACCGGGCTCGAGCGCGTCGCACAGGTCGTCAAACCCCCTCACGGTCGCGGAAAAGCGCCGGAACCGGATATCGTGGTTGCCGTAGACCGGAAAGATATGCCCGTAGGTCCCCGCGTCCTTTAAGATGCGCACCAAGAGGTCGCGCTCGCTCTTTTTGCCGAAGTCCGTCAGGTCCCCGCCGAACGTCAGCACGTCGACGGGGTCTTTTGCGTTTTTCGCGTCGAGGGCGGCGGCGCGCAGGACCGAGCAGCGGTCCGGGAACGTATCGGACAGGTGCATGTCGCTCCAGAACAGGACGCTGAGGAGACAGGCGCCCGGGTCCGTCAGCCGGATGGGGTCGTCCGTCGGCGGGAGGGTTTTCGGCGCGCCGCGCCGGTAAAGTTTTTCGATGTCCGCCATTATAGACTCCTTACCCGATGCGGAAGAGATCCGAATAGCCCTTATTGCCGAGGAATTTCAGCATGAGGTCGGAAAAGAACTTCAAAATCTTCGTGAGGGTCTTTAAAAAGCCGTCCTTGAAGCGGTCCTTCAGCTCGACCTTTTTGCCGGAGATCTCGTCCGTCACGCTTCTGAGTTCGGCGTAAACAGCCTCGTGCTCCTCGGTCGGCATACAGGTCGAGTCGATGGCGGCCTTTGCCGCGTCCATGGCGGAGAGGAAGCGGGCGCGCAGTTCTTCCGAAAGCGCGGAGGCGTCGAAGTCCGCCCACTGATTATAGAGGTTGATGAGTTTGCGGGAGGAGCGGGCAAAGTTGAACTGCGGGAAGCCGGGGTCGGAATAGACGTCCTTAAAGGAATCGTCCCAAAGAATGCGGGAGGCAAGGCGGATGATGACGTCGTTGGAAGCGGTGGTCGTGTGCTGCTGCCCGTAGAAATAGAAGGTCGTCTCGGGGAAGATGCCGGTCGAGGCGTCCACCTTGCGGTGGGGGTCGATGTGGTTGTGCGAGGGGTCCGCGCAGTAGGTGTTCTGCTGGACATAGTCGGCGGGAAGTTCCGCCATCGGGGGCACGGAATACGCGCCGAGGGATTCAGAATCCGTATGGATGACGCCGTCGGCGTTGAGTTTGTCCCACGAGTCGCAGATGGCGTAGAGGGCGAAGTTGTAGTCGACGATGTCAAAGAACTCCACGCCGTCCGCCGCGGCCTCGAGCATATACTGCCGGTGGTTGAGGCGGGACGTCTGATACCAGTCCGCCTCTTCGCGGATGATGGCGTTGTCGTCGTCCATCAGGTACTTTTCGCGGGCGGCGGGGTACTGCGCCGCGGTCAGCAGCGCCCAGAGGGCGGAGGAATACTCGAGATAGTCCTCAATGAGCGTATATACGGTCTGATCGAGGATGTTACAGAGGTCCGCGCCGGGGAAATACCGGAGCAGGAGATTGATGAGGTACGCGAGCCACTGCTGGTCGGAATCCATGATCGAGGGGAGCATAGCGCCGTAAAGGGCGTTGGGGTCGTCGGTCAGGCCGTTGATATAAAGGTCGCTGAACACCGCCG
>CAMVBD010000187.1 GCA_947165615.1 uncultured Clostridia bacterium
CGTCCCCGTCCGAACAGACGCCCTCGCAGACCCTTCCGACCCAAACCGCGGAACCGACGTCCTCCGCCGCGCCCTCCGGCGCGCCCGAACAGACGACCGCGGGCGGCAACGTCATTCCCGCCGGCAACGAATACGACATCCTGCGCAGCGGCAACTTCCAGATGTCCGCGACCATGATCGACGGCAGCGACCGGCAGGAAATGAACGTGGCGGTCTCCTCCGACGGCGACCTGTACGTCCGGGCCGACGTGGACGGCATGGAAATGGGCATTCTGGTCAAAAACAAAAAGACGTATCTTCTGTATCCCCCGGAGAAAAAATATCTGGAACTCAACGATCTGGTGTTAAGCGTCCTGCAGCTCGATCCCTCCGAATTCACCGAGATCGCGGATAACCTGGGCTTTAAGACCATGAAGGGGCTGGACCAGGCCGCCTCCGTAACCGACGGCGCCTACGACGGCACGCCCTGCAAGGTCTACGTCATGAACTACGAGGACGGCACCACGTCCAAGATCTATCTGAACGGCACCAAACTGCTGGCCGTGGAAAATTTCACCTCTGACGGAAAAAACGCCAGCACCATGGTCATACATTCCATAGCCTCCGGCTTCCCGACCATGCCGCCGTCCGACTACAAAAAGAGCGGCTATATGGAGTTCCTGACGCTGCTTGCGAAAGCGATGGAATAACATGAAAACAGCCGTGATCACGGGCGGCGCAAAAGGCATCGGCGCCGCCGTCACCAAAAAACTCAGCGACCTCGGCTACCGTACCGTGATCGTGTACTTTCAGTCGGAGGAAAGAGCCCTGTCTCTTTCCTCTGCTTTGCTTTCCGAGGGCGGGGACAACTTTGCGCTGGCCTGCGACGTATCCGACCCCGAGCAGGTCAACGCCTGCGTCCAAAAGATCCTTGCCATGAACGGCGGGATCGACGTGCTGGTCAACAACGCCGGCATCGCCCGCCAGCAGCTTTTGCAGGACGTGACGGACGAGGACTGGAGCCGGATGATCGGGACGGACCTGTCGGGCGTGTTTCACTTTACGCGCGCCGTGCTGCCGGACATGCTGCGGCGCCACGAGGGACGCATCGTCAACGTCTCCTCCATGTGGGGCCAGGTCGGCGCGTCCATGGAAAGCGCGTATTCCGCGGCAAAGGCCGGGGTCATCGGTCTGACGAAAGCCCTTGCCAAAGAGACCGCCCTGTCCGGCGTGACTGTCAACTGCGTCGCCCCCGGCGCCATCAAAACCGATATGATGCGGGACTTTTCCGAAGCCGATATTGCGGCGCTGTGCGAGGAGATCCCGATGGGACGCCTCGGCACGCCCGAGGAGGTCGCCGAGGCCGTGGCGTTTTTCGTCTCTCCCGGCGCGTCCTATATCACGGGACAGGTCCTCGGCGTCAACGGCGGCATGGTCGTGTGACGGCTGTTTCAGGCATAAAAAAAGAGCCCTCGGGCTCTCTTTTTTTGTCATTTTCAGTGAAGCGGATCGAGGCCGACGGCGGCAATGAGGATGCGTCTGGCGTCGGCGGCGCTGACGCCGGGCTCCCCGTCCACGTCCGCGAGGTCCATCTGCTCTTCGGTCAGATCGCCCTGCACGCCGATTGCGATGTGCAGCGCAAGCCTTGCGTCGGCTGCGGTCAGACGGCCGTCCCGGTCCACGTCGCCGAGGACGTCCTCAAGCGTGATCGCCGTGTTTTCTTCGGTCAGAGGGGCGGCGATCAGACTTGTCAGCAGAAAATCGGCGGAACCGTCCGCTTCGTCAAAGGTCAGTTCCTGCTCGATCAGCGGCGTTTGGGCGACCTCTTCCGAATGCATGAAGTAGGTCACGCTCCAGATGGAGTAGTTTTCGCAGTCCCAGCGGATGTGGCAGCGGTACATGGAGCCGTTTGTGCTCTGGTTGCAGTCGACAATGACAAGCCCGTCGCCGTCTCTGCCGATGACGACGCCGGAGTGGGTGTCGCCGGACAGACGGACGACGTCGCCGACCTGGATGTTTCGCACGTCGTAACGGCGGGGAAGGCTTCTGGCGTAGACGCCGTGGATGTCGTAAAAGACCTTGTAGGCAAAACCGAGGCATTGCTTTGCGCCGTCAAACACATTGCAGCAATAGCAGCCGTAGGCGTCGCCGTAATGAGAGGCGCAGGGCGTATCGGTCACTTTGTCGGGATCGGGCTCGGAACCGTCTTTCAGATAATTCCAGTACGTGCCGTGCGGGAATTTGATCCGCAGTTCTTCTATGCGGTCCTCCACCGTGTACAGGGCCTTGTTTACGGTCTCGTTCTGTTTATCAGCCGGCGCCATTTTCTGCAAAGCGGAAACCGGCGTCAGAGCCCCTGCGCAGAGAAACAGCACGCAGGAAAGAAGCAATATTGTCAATCGTTTCACGTTTTAACCACCTTTTGGCACGCATTATACCCGAAGCACGGGCATAAGTCAATACAAAATGGTAACAAATTGTAATAATTGTATCAAGTTTGTTACATTTTTACAGAATCCGCGCCGCTCGCCTTTGGATTCTCGTCGGGTTGACGGTCATTTTTTACAAAAAACTTAAGGCTAATTTAGGATTTATCACCAAAGCCAGTCCCAAAAAACCGCCGGACCGTCCGAAATCCGCCCGTAAAAGCGCACAAAAAAACGGGCGCGCCAAGGGCGCATTCACTAAAGGATGAAGCAGCCGCAAAAAGCGCGCTTATTTGCGAAATACTGCGTTGAAGGGAGCGGATATCCGTCAGGATTATCCGCTCCCTTCGCCTTGTCTTTCACAAAAATCGCATCTTTTGCGGTGCGAAGCAGTTTTTCTCAGGTTATTTTTCGTTCGGGCAACAAAAGCGGACGGGATAATCCTCGCGGATATCCCGTCCGCCCCAGACAGTCCGGGCGGAAAAGAGCCGAGAAAAACCTGCTTTCTCCTTAAGTGAATGCGCCGGGCGTCCGTTTCCTTTTATTTATTACATTATATATCCACGTGCAGGGCGCCCTCCGATTCCAGCAGAAAGCGTTTGCGGTCAAGTCCCCCGGCGTAGCCGGTGAGGGCCCCGTTTTTGCCGACGACCCGGTGACAGGGGACAATGACGGAGATCGGGTTTCTCCCGACCGCGCTGCCGACGGCGCGCGCGCTTTTGCAGCCGACAGCGGCGGCTACGTCGGCATAAGAAACCGTCTGTCCGTAGGGGATCCCGGCAAGCGCCGCCCAGACCGCGAGCTGAAAGTCCGTGCCGACCGGGGAGAGCGGGGGCGTGAACAGCGGCTGTTCGCCTGAAAAATACAGCTCCAGCCACGCCCTTGTCAGCACAAAGACCGGCAGGCCGTCCCGCCGGACGCAGCCCGTAAGAGCCGGAAAATACCGCTGACCGTCGAAAAAAAGCCCGGTCAGCCCCTCCCCGTCGGACGTGAGCGTCAGTTCGCCCACGGGGGAAGCGATCATTGTGTAATAAGAGTTTGTTTGTGTCATATACAATCAGATGGGGGATAACGGCCGCCTGCGGCGGCGGGTGCACGGGTGCACGGGTACATGGGCGCACGGGAAATACGCGGATGGCGGCTTTGCCGCATTTAAAGATGGGGTATGGGGTGTTTACCCCCCATCCGACACTCCTCACTCCTCACTCCTCACTCCTCACTCCTCACTTCTCAAACAGCACCCAATACCTTTTAATAGGTAATCAATTCATTGAACAGCTTGATGCAATACGTGTCCGACATGCCGGAGATAAAGTCGAGAATGGCCTGGATATAGATCTTTTCGTCCTCCAAATGCCCGTAGATCTTGCGGTTGACGCACTGGACGGTCTTTTCGTTGGTATTCTGGAACAGGGAAAGCCCCGGCTCGCAGAATTTGGAGAGCCAGTCCGCAAAGGCGGTCATCAGCAGCGGATAGACCCCGGCGCGGCGGCGGAGTTCCTCAAGAGTCTCCTCGCCCCGGTAGGCGTCCAGCAGGACGCTGAACAACTGCCCGATGACGACCTTGGCGTAGGCCGTGAAGGGCTCGAGACGCTTGTTTTTGTAAATGTATTCGTAATTGAAGCGCTTGATCTCATTGAGCTGGTGCGAAAACGTCTCGGACAGGCGGATGCCTTTTTCGGGGCTCGAGTTTTTGCAGACGTCGTAGATCATATTGTGGATGATGACGGTGGTGTTGAGCGCCATTTTGTCGTATTCGCGCGCAAGTTCGGTCAGAGTCTCCATGTTTTCCTGCGTCAAAAAGCCGAGGCGTCTTGCGTCCTCGATGTCGCGCCCGACGTAGGCGATCTTGTCGCTGAGCTTGACCACGCACCCCTCCCACGTGTAGGGCTGGTACTGCCC
>CAMVBD010000188.1 GCA_947165615.1 uncultured Clostridia bacterium
GTATTCCGAATAAAATAATAAGTGGAGAACAACATAAACATCCAGGATCCTTTCATATTTTTCTTTATTCTATCGCAACGGCCGTCATTTGTCAAGGTACGACCGATAGAAAAATAGAATAAAAGAAATTTATGAACTTTATATCATTTTTTGAAAAGATATGGTATAGTAAAGACGAAGGGAGGCGTATTGCATGGAACGGATTCTTGTTGCCGGCGCCGGGCACGGCGGTCTTGTCGCGGGCGCTCTGCTTGCAAAAAACGGATACGACGTTACCGTAATAGAAAAGAAGAAGGAGACGGAGCTTGGGTACGATTGGGAAGACCGTTTTTCTCTGTCTTTATTGTGCGAGATCCTGAACTGTAAGGAGGAAGAACTCCCCGCGGACAGCTGGCGCTTTCGCGGTGATTCCGTATTTATAAGCCCGTCAAAACGAAAGCGTGTCCCCGTTCATTTTGAAGAAGACGACCGGCAGAAGATCATGTGGCGCAAGCCGTTATTGCAGCTTCTGATTCAGCATGCAAAACAAAACGGCGTCAAGTTCCTTTTTGAGACGGAGGTTTATTCTCCGCTGACTTCCGGCCGCAGCGTGACGGGGCTTCTGACTGAAAACGGGGAAATGAGCGCCGATCTTGTCATAGACGCGGCGGGTGTGTTTTCTCCGGTCCGAAGCAATCTCCCGAAATATTTTCATATAGAAAAAATGCCGAAATACGGAGACGTGTTTTATGCATGGCGTGCATATTTCAATAAAACGTCAGACGTTTCGCCGGAAGAACCCTTTGAAGTATCTCTGTATCATGAGGGGGAACGAGGCTTATCATGGGTTTGTACAAGCCGGGATGCCGTCGACGTTCTGATCGGGAGAATCGATAAGCTGTCGCAAAAAAAGATCGGAGAAACCGTAGGCCGGTACAGGACCGATCACCCGTGGCTTGGAGAAGAGATCGTATCCGGCGGAAAAGACGCCGTGATCCCCGTCAGACGGCCGTTAACGCTGATGGTCGCAGACGGCTACGCCGCAGTCGGAGACGCTGCCTTTATGACAATGCCTATGAACGGAATGGGGATCGACCTGTCCCTGAACGCCGGGCGGCTTCTTGCAAAGACGATTCTTTCGGCGGAGACTGCTCCATTCTCCGCACGTTCTCTTTGGAATTACAATCGGGACTTCCATATCCTTTACGGCGGTGAAGCCGCAAAAAATGAGGGACTCAAAAACAGCCTTTTGAAACTCCCCTCTGAAGGTGTTGATTTTCTGTTTGAGAAAGAAGTGATCCAGGGCGCGGATCTTGCCGGAGGCGGGAAAAATGTTCAGCTCCCCGCCCTGCTGGGAAAACTCAAGCGAGGTCTTAATAATCCCACATACTTCTTTACGGTCGTCGGCGGGCTCATGAACGGCTCAAAGGTCATGAAGCTGTACCGCAGCGCGCCGGACGCCTTTGATCTGCAGAAGATCCAGCGCTGGAACAAAGAGATCGAAGCGCTGGATATCACGCAATAAAAAAACACAAGAAAAAGAGAGGATCGCAGCATCCGCTCTTTTTGGTTGTCATAAAACGTATTGCATCGGCAGCCCGTTTTCCCATTTTACGGGTAGTTCTCCCTGAATCAGCGGTTCAAAGTAATCGTGCGCGGCGTCCAATACGCCGTTGCCTTCGTCATTGATCCATTCGGCAGGGAATTTTTTTTCAAGTCCCGCTACGCCGTGAAGCTCGATCGCTTCATAGGCGACCGCATACGGACGGTCGCTAAGACGTCTGATAGAGATCATTTTTCCGGTAAGGCCGGAGAGCGCGGACACAACGGCCTCCCGTCCCACAGTCTCGGCTTCCCGGATATCCGTCAGAGAGGCGACGTGAGAAGAGCAGCGCTGCATGACATTGAGTTCGATAGCCCGAACCTTGCAGCCGATCTCCCGGCGCAGGACGCGTTCCAAAGCCTTCCCTGCCCCGGCAAGCTGTCCGACGTGTCCGAATTCATCCAGCACCTGATGCCTGAGATCGTCCGTATGATCTTCAAAATCCAGTTTGATCCCTTCGGAAACCGCGATGATCACGGTCTTGTGCTTTTCCAATTCGGCGCGCACATCCCGCAGAAAAGCGGAGACGGAAAACGGTTTTTCCGGCAGATAGATGAGGTGCGGCGCGTCTTCCCCGTTTTTATGGAGGAGAGACAGAGACGCCGTCAGCCAGCCGGCGTTGCGCCCCATGATCTCGATAATCGTAATGGAATTCAGCGCGTAAACGGACGAGTCCCGGATGATTTCCCGAACGGTCGCGTTTACGTACTTTGCCGCGGACCCGAACCCGGGGGTGTGATCCGTAAACATGAGATCATTGTCAATGGTTTTCGGAACGCCGATAAACCGGACAGGACTGTCGATCAGGCTTCCATAGGCGGAAAGCTTGTCGATGGTATCCATGGAATCGTTTCCGCCGATGTAAAAGAAGGCGCCGATCTCATACTCGGACAGGATCTCGAAGATCTGCCGGTAAATGGACTCTTCTCTTTTTACAGGAGGCAGTTTATACCGGCAGGATCCGAGAACGGTCGACGGCGTCTGCCGCAGCAGATCGGCCTGCTGTGGCTCGTCAAATTTCCCGTCTAACAGAACAAGGTTTCTTTTGATAAAACCTTCGATCCCGTTATAAGCACCATAAATATGGGTTATTTCTTTGTGCTTTCTGCCCTCCAGGTAAACGCCGAGCAGAGAAGCGTTGATGGCGGCTGTCGGACCGCCGGATTGTCCTATCAGGATGTTCAAAATTTCCTCCTGTCAAAAATCGGGACGTGCGAAGAGACGGAAGAATTATGCTTCGGTTTCGGCCTCTTTCTCATTTTCGAGCCGAAGTTCCTGCAGTCTTTTCTTGCTCAACGGATAAAAGACACCGAGACACAAAGCCATGATCAAACACATCACTGCGGGAAGAATAGTCGAAAGGCTGTACATTTTTGTCACAGCCAAGTCCGTAACAGCCTTTTCATCATATTGGATCCAGTCCAGCATCAGCGTACCGAGAACACCGGCGACAGTCTGTCCGAGTTTTCTGGTGAAGGAGAAGAAAGCATAAGCGGTTCCTTCTTCTCTTCTGCCGGTCATTCTGTCATGATGATCGATCACGTCCGTCACAAGCGCCCAGATCTCAAGCACAAAGAAGGTCATACCGAGACCTGCAAGGAAGCAGAACGCAAGGAAAACCCAAACGCTGGTTGTTTTGACTGCCCAAAGGACAAAATAGGCAATCGCGGAAAACAGCATACCGGCGGCACAGATTTCTTTCTTTCCGAAACGACGCACAAGTTTTTGAAGCACAGGCAGGAGCATCGCCATCGGTAAATAAGTAAAAACGGTAAACAGGGAGTAACGCTTAGGTTCCTTAAAGTAGTCGATAAACAGATAATTATACATCGACTGTGTAAAGAACTGCGCGGCGATCAGAAGCATGGAAGCGATGCAAAGCATGACGAACGCTCTGTTTTTTACAAGCGCCTTGATCGTTCCCATCACGTTTGAATCCTTATGATTCTGAAGACCATGAACGCGTTCATGCGTCAACTTATAGCAGAGTTGATATATCAACACACTGATAACGGCAAGAATCACGACGGCTATGAGCATCTTTGTGGGGTCAAGAACCTGCTCCTGCTTCTGTGTACGCGCGTCAATGATGGGTTGACCGTTTGCGTCCAGTACGGTTGTATAAACAAACATCGGAAGTAGGATCTGAGCGGGCGTGCCGCCGAGTCCGGCGCCAATGGAACGGAACATCGAAAGCGCGGAGCGCTCACCCGGATCTGTCGTAATGACAGAAGCAAGCGATCCGTATGGGATATTAACAGCCGTATAAAGCATACCGTATCCGATATAGGTGAAATAAGCCCATATCAAATATTGATTTTCGGTAAGCCCGGGAATCTTAACGAACATCAAAACGCCAAATATCGCAAGCGGAAGCGACACCCAACGGAGATACGGGCGATATCTGTCGCCGTGTTTCGGTTGACGTTTATCAATGTAACGGCCCCACAGAGGGTCATTGATCGCGTCCCAGATACGCGCGACTAAAAACAGGACAAACAGCTTTTTTGGGTCAATCCCCAAAGTCTTATTCAGAAAGACCTGTTGGAAAGAACCGATCAACCCGAATGTCATCAACCCGGCAGCGTCGCCGAGAGCGTACCCGATCTTTTCGGAAAAGCCGATTCCGTACGTCTTTTTGGTAAGCGGTGACTCAGACATGTTTCTAACTCCTTTTCTTTATTTGATCAGCAGAGACAGCCCGCTGATGATCATCAGAATA
>CAMVBD010000189.1 GCA_947165615.1 uncultured Clostridia bacterium
CGGGGAAGAGATCGGACACATTCTCGGCATGAAGGCGGGCACCGTGCGCTCGCGCCTGTCCCGCGCGCTAAAAACGTGCAGAAAGGAATGGGAGACAGAATATGGAAAAGGATTATGAATTTGTAAAAGAAAAACTCGAAAACGCAAAAGTGACCCTGCCGGCGTCCCTTTCCCCCGACGCCGTGGTCAAAACGCTGAAGGCGTCGGAACAGGAGGAGCGGGCGTCCGAGCCCGCCAAAAAGACGGGGCGCGTGCGCGTGTTCCGGCGCGTCGCGGCGTCCCTGGTCGCCGCCGCTGCCGTCTTTGCGCTGATTTTCGGCTTACTGCCGCGCCTGACGAAACCCGACCCCGCAAAAACGCCCACAGACCCCGCCGTGACCGAGGAGGTGCGCGGCACGCGGGCAAAAACCTACGACACCGTTTATAATCTGATGCAGAAAAACGCCGCCATCGGGCGCGTCAGCGACTTTTTCAGCGACTGTTCCGTCCGCGGCTTTCTGAAATCAAAGGACTACGCCGCCGATGAGGCCATGCCCGAGGGTGTCCCGAACGCGGTCCCCGCCACCCAGACCGCCGGCGCGGCCGACGACAAATCGCATTCCGAGCTCAACACGGTCGAAGCGGGCGTGGACGAGACCGACGTCGTGCGTACCGACGGGGACTATATCTACGTCCTCAAAAACGCCGCGTCGTCCGCCTATTTCTACGGTATGTACGCCACGTGGGACATGGCGGTCGAGACCGGCGGACGCGCGCAGACGCTGAACGTCCTTGCGCCGAACGCCGGCAGCCCGGCCCTTGTTTCGTCCGTCCGCCTGACGCTCACGGAGGAGGGCGCGACCGAGATCGCCAAAGAGCGCTCCTACAGCGGCTTTTACCTCTGGGGAAATTACGCCGTCCTGACCGGCAGCGAGACCGAATTCAAGGGCGGCGGCATGCGCTATAACGAGGAAGAAGATTACTGGGATTTCTACGGCAGCGTGGAAAGCGAAACGAACGGCCTTGTCACCGTTTACGACCTGTCGGACAAAACGAACCCCACGCTTGTCCGCGACCTGTATTTCAGCGGCACTCTCGCCGATACCCGCATTGCGGACGGCAAATTGATTGTCGCGTCGGCGTATCATCCGGACTTTGAGCATATCGTCAAAACCGAGCCCGCCACCTTTATTCCCTGCGCCGGCGATAAGGACGACACCGTCGCGCCCGAGGACATCGTCACGGACGACGGCGTCGAAATCGAGGGCTACATGACCGTGTCGACGGCGGATCTTTCGGATCTGTCCGCCGAGGTGCAAAGCGTCAGCGTCATGGGAAACCTGTGGGACCTGTACTGCTCCAAAAACGCCGTCTACGTCTACGGCAGCCACGACCGCTACCGCGTCCTGTCCGGCTGGACCGGCGTGCTGGACGTGCATAAGGTCGACATCTCCGGCGAAAAACCCGTCTATATCGGGCAAAAATCCTTTGAGGGCGCCGCCGTGCTCAACGACTTCGCCCTAAACGAATACGAGGGGAACCTCCGTCTGGCGCTCCACTATCGCAAGGACTGGACGGACCGCGAAAACGTCGTGGTCGTGCTCTCGCCCGACATGGAAGAACTCGGCAGGAGCGAGGCGTTCGGCGTCGGCGAGGACGTCAAAAGCGTGCGCTACGACAAAAACCTCGTCTACGTCGTCACGTTCCTCAATACCGACCCGCTGTTTGCCTTCGACCTCACCGACCCCCAAAGCATTGTTAAACTTGCCGAGGTCAAACTGCCCGGGTATTCGGCGTATCTCCATCCCGTAAACGGCTATCTTGTGGGCGTCGGCTACGGCGGTACCGAGACCGGGATCGACGGCAGCGCCAAGCTGTCGCTGTTTACGGCGACGCCGGACGATATGAAGGAACTCGATTCCCTCGTTGTCGACAACGCGTGGTTCAACACCGACTACAAGGCCTTTGTGCCCGTGGGCGAGGACGGCTTTTTGGTCCTTTGCACCCGCTGGGCGGAGCCGCCCGCGGACGGCGAATGGACGGACGAGTACGAAAGCAAGACCCTTGCCGGGTGGATGTACGTCAAGGCGGCGGACGGCAAGCTCGAAACCGTCGCGTCCGGCTTCCTGAACACCGACGGCGTCGAGCGGGCGCTCTTTATCGGCGGCGAGGTGTACCTCTACGGCTGCGAGTACCGCTACGAGACCGACGAGCGCGGGTACGGCGTGTCGATCCGGACCGATTTTCTCACGGGCTTTTCCATGACGACCGGCGAAACGCTCGGCGAAGTCCGTTTCTGAGCAAGTTTTCCTTGCGTTTTGAAACAACCGCGTGTACAATAAGGGGGAGGGGAGACCCTCCCTTTTCCCTTTTGATTCTGTCATTCCGGAGGAAACGCCATGTCCGCGCTTTGGACCCGTTTTTTCGGTCGTAATAAAGAGCCGCTCCTGTTCCGCCTGTTCGCTTCGTGGAGTTTTTCGTCGCTCGTCGGCTTTTTGCTGGCGGGCAAAAGCCTTTACGACCTGTCTGCCTTCCGCGCCGAGGGCCTTTTGCTGTTCGTCTGCTCGTTCGCAGCCGCCTTCTGCCTGTTTTCGCTCGCGTCCGCTTTTCTGCTCAAAAAGCGGAAGGGCTTTCCCGCCGACGCGGTCTTTCTGTTCGTGTCCTTCGGGGCGTACAGTTTTTTGACCTGCCTGTCCGCGCGTGATTTTTACTACGCGCTGGCGCTCAGTGCGCTGTGGGCGGTTTTTTTGTGGTACTGCCGCAAAAGGGGCCTTTTGACCTTCCGGCGGGACCTGTCAAAAAGGGGCCTTTTGGTCTTTGTCGCGGTCCTTTCGGCGGTCTTTCTGCTGCTGGTCGGCGGCGTCGGCGTTCTCAGGGTCTTAACGCTTCGCGCTCCGAATTACGACTTCGGCGTGTTCGTCCAAAGCTTCGAGGGGCTGCGCCGTACGCTCGTCCCCGTAAACACCGTGGAGCGCGACGGCCTTCTGTCCCATTTCGCGGTGCATTTTTCCCCGATCTTTTACCTGTTCCTGCCGGTCTACGCCCTGTTTCCGTCGCCTCTGACCCTGCAGCTCGGGCAGGCGGCTGCGCTTATGAGCGCGGCGATCCCGTTTGTCCTCCTCTGCCGGCAAAAAAACGTGTCCCGCACCAAAACGGCGGCGCTGGCGTTCGTCGCTTTGTTCGCGCCGGCGGTCTACATGGGCACGAATTACGATTTTCACGAAAACTGCTTTTTGCTGCCCCTTCTTCTTTGGATGTTCTGGGCGTACGAAAAGGACGCCGTGTGGCGCATGTTCCTGTTCGGGGCTCTGACGCTCACCGTCAAGGAGGACGCCTTTATCTACCTCGCGTTTTTCGGGCTGTACGTCCTGTTTGACCGCAAAAAATACGCGCGGGGACTGATCCTGATCCTGGGGTCGTTTGCGTATTTCATCTTCGCCTATCTGTGGCTGGCTTCCGCCGGACAGGGCGTCATGAGCGGGCGTTACGGCAACTTCCTCGTCGGGGACGAGGGGCTGATGCAGGCGGTCAAAACCGTCCTCACGGACCCCGGCTTTGCCCTGACGCAGATCTTCAAAGACGACACGGGCGCGGCAGGCAAAAAACTGGCGTTTCTTGTGCAGGTCTTTTTGCCGCTGGGGTGCCTGCCCTTCGCCGTCAAACACCCAAAGCGCCTGCTGCTGCTGTTCCCCATGCTGCTGATGAACCTTTTGACCGTCTACCCGTATCAGTACGACGTCGGCTTCCAGTATGCCTTCGGCTCCTTCGCCTTTCTCATGTACCTGTCGGTCCTGAACGTGAGCGACGCGCCCGAAAAGACCGGCTTGCCGCTTTGTCTCGGCTGCGTACTGACGCTCTTGGCGTCTGCTGCCCTTCTGCTTCCCACCGCGCGGGACTATCTGACGCTCCGGCGCGAGACCCGGGGGCAGTGTGGTCTCATTACCGAGGCGCTGGCCGGGATCCCGGAAGAAGACGGCGTCACCGCCTCCACCATGCTCATCCCGCCGCTTTGCGGCAGGGAAGAACTGTATGAGGTCTTTTATCACAAACTTACGCCCGACTCCCTGACGCCGTGGGCGGTCATCGACTGCCGCTACGATTACGAGCAGCCGCTTTCGCTCTATAAAGCGTGGGGCTATACCGTCGAAAAAGAGGTCTTCGACGGGGATACGCCCCTGATCGTGATCCTGAAAAGACCGGATTGAGCCGCCTGCGGCGGGCGAACGGGAGTACGGTCGCCTGCGGCGACGGGTGCACGGGTGCATGGGGCCGAGGATTCGCCGCCGCCAGTGGCGGATGAAGGCGAACCGCAGGCTGGAG
>CAMVBD010000190.1 GCA_947165615.1 uncultured Clostridia bacterium
GAGGTAAATGACCCCGCAGTAAGCAAAGCCGTTTTTGGCGATGGCCTTTTGCATGACGGCGTTGTCGCGGTGGGTGTCGATGCGAAGGACGTCGCTCTGTCCGCCGCACCAGCGGACCACTTTTGTCAGAAAGTCCTTTGCGCCGGGTGCCTTGGCGACGCGGTGGATGGTGCCGTAAGAAAAATCGTTCGGCCACGCGCCCTCGATATAGCCGTAGGTGGGGTCTTCGCCGAGGATGAACGCGAACACGCCGAGAAGAGCGCCGTCCTCGTCCATGCGAAACAGGGTCCCGCGTTCGATTTCGGATACAAGGTCCTCGCGCGTCGGGCGGTCGTCGCCCCACTGGTCAGGGTTCCCGGTCCTTTTCATCTGCTCCCGGGCGTAGGCGTAAACGGGCAGAACGTCGGGAAGGTCCTCCGCCGTCACCGGGCGCACGGTCTGGCTCACAGGTCCAGCTCCTCGTACAGTTCCGGCAGGACGGCGTCCACGCACATGGCGTTTAATACCGGCACCAGCCGCTTGAAATGCTCGGACTCGTTGTGCGCGGCGATCGCCTCGCGGTCGCGCCAGCACTCGATGTAGACCAACGTGTTTTCTTCCCGGAGGGAGCGGTTGAGGGTGTAGTAGACGTTTCCCGCCTCCGCGCGGCTTTTTTCGACGAGTTCCCCTGCGGTCGAGATAAACGACTCGACCATGCCGGGTCTTACATGTTTTTTCGCGATGATCTTGATCATATTGACGCTTCCTTTCTATAAAAATACAGAATACAAAACTACAGACTGGTGCCCTTACCCGATGAAAAAAGGCGTTTCTTTGCCCCCGTTGTTGCAGGAAGGATGGGCGACGAGCATCGTGGGGGGGGCCGCGACGAAATTGTTTCCGGTGTTGCAGGAAGGATGGGCGACGAGCATCGTAGGGGCCGCCGCCCTCGGCGGCCCGCGAAGAAATTGTTCCGGTGTTGCAGGACGTCCGGGCGACGAGCCGGGTCAATCCTAATCCATTTTTTTGCCCAATTCATCGACTCGCCGCATTCGGTCATTAAATCCGTATTGCTCGCGGGCCGCCGTGGGCGTCGGCCCCTACAAAGGTACGATCAACCTGTCCCGGCTAATCAAACGGCAAGCGAAGCCTTTGCCCTTACACGCAGCAAAAAATTTGGACGGCTCTTTACGTTCTCTCTTACTTTTTCAGCCGTTTTTCCGCTTTGGCGCGCTCGCGGTCAAAGCGGCGCTCCTCGGCAAGCTTTTCGTCGCGCTCGCGTTCGGCGGCGTGGCGGGCGGCGCGCTCTTCGACCACGCGGTCGTAGTCGGCGATCAGGGCGTCGAGATCGCGGTACCCCTCGTACAGATCGAGCGTGCGGCGGGCGGAGAGATAGGGGGACGCAACAAGCGAATAGATATTCTGCCAGTTCGCCGCCTCCTTCATGGCCCTGCGGCGGGCCTTGGCCTGCTCTTTGGTGTCGTCCGGCATGTCGTAGGCGGCTTCGGCCATGGCGGGGTCGAAGGGCACGACGCCCTCGGGATAAAACTTTGCGGCAAGCTTACGCGAGCGGTGCATGGCGTGAGCGTTGCGGATCTCCTGCTTGCGCCAGATCCTTTCTTCCTTGGTCTGTCCCTCGGGCAGGGCCTCGGCCATGGCGACGAAGGACTCCGTTTGATCGAAGAAGTGGGCGGGACCCGCGGCGGCGACGGCGCGGACAAGCTCGAGCTGCGCTTTGCCGAAGGGCGTGTCAAAGCGGGACAGTTCCCGGTTGACGAAATCGGCGATCTCGACCTCCTCGTTGTGTGCTCTCGCGTCCTCGATGGCCTTTTTGGCCCCGGCGACAGCGGCCGTGCGGGCTGTTTTTTCCGCCTCGGTGTTTTTCGGCAGATGGCGCGCCGCCGAAACGGTGCTGCGGTGCGGGACCTCCACCTTTTCGGCGTCCTTATACTGTCTGGCTTTTATAATGGCCTCGCATCCCTCAATGTAGGCGGATTCCTCCATGTCGGCGCCGGCGTCGCGGTCTTCGACGAGTGTGCGGATGCGGATGACGCGCAGCATGCTTTTCTGTCCGGTCTCGGTGATGTCGTAGGCAAACCACGGCAGCACGTCCACCGCCGCGCCGAATACGGAAATGCCGAGCAGCGTGTCCATGAGGGAGTAAAGGACCGAATTTTCGTTTTTGGTCTGCTGCGAGAGGGGCTTTGATTCGTCGTAGTTCTTATACAGATCGAGCACCGAATGGTCCGTGCCGTCGTAACCCTTCTTTTTGTAGACCCACGGGATAAACAGCCCCGTGACCATGCCGAGCACGCCCCCGGCGTAGGACTGGATGAAGCCGAACGCGCCGTCGATGCGCTCGCCGATCAAATACTGCTGGTTGTCGCGCATGTCGGACTCGATGGCGGCGTCGATGACGTTGCCGGTGTCGACGAACCGGTCGATGGTGTTGACGATGAAGAGCCCGACGCCCGCCCACGCGCTTTTATAGAACAAAAAATAGGAAGCGATCAGAAAGATCTGCGCGGCGTTTTTGAAGATCTTGATTTTCTTTTTGCCGAATTTTTTGATGAACCAGGGCGAGAGCAGCATGCCCCAGAAGTTGGCGTTGTAGGCGATGGTATTGAGAATGCCGTAGGTCGTGGACTTCATGATGTGGGCGCGGTAGACCATCCAGTCCCAGACGTTGCCCTTGGCGCCCTCCAAAAAGTCGTTCCAGCCGTCGGCACACTTGATCCAGAAGATCTTGTTGCCCGCGACCGCGCGCATGGACCCGATGAAACTGATCTTGGTAATACGGGATTTCGGCAGGACCAGCCGCTCGCGCGTGCCGAAATAGGCGACGAGGACAAGGGGCATCAAAAGCGCCACGGGCGTATAGGCGCCGCGCCAATAGCGCATGGTGTACTTGTTGCCGTTGTCGCTTAGGATATCCACCATCAGCGGATAATAGACGTTGTTGATCGTGTAGCCCATGGAGTAGATGATGGACGTGATGGCCATGATCTTGGTGCGCTCCTGAGAGTTCGGCGTAATGACGTGCACCATGTTGGTGACGCCGGTGTTCACCCAGCCCTGCACGTAGCCCTGCACCTGTCCCATGACGAAGAGCACGGCGATCATCAGATACCGGGAGACGCCCTTCATCTGCTCATAGGGCAGCCAGAGGGAGATGAGCGTCAGGATCATGGAGGGAACCGCGAGCTTGATAAACACGCGGTACTTGCCGTCCTTGGAGCGGAGGTTGTCGATGATGTACGCGTTCAGGGGCGTCAGGATGTACCCCATGACGGTGCACACGTTTCCCATGAGCCACAGTTCGTTGTTGTTCATGTTCAGCGTCATGCCCGTAAACTGGTTGCCAACGCCGAAGCCGATGGTCCACTGAATGGACATGAGCAGCGCCATCCAGCCGACGGAGAGCATGACGATCTCCCGGTACGGCACGTATTCGCCGGGACGCGGCTGTCTCCAGTAGGTTTTGACGTCGCGCACGATATCGAGGCCCTTGTTCAGTAATTCCGTCATGGGCAGGCTCCTCTCCGCTTTCTGCTGCGTTCGATGTACTGTTTTTATTTTATATGAGAATCCCGTTTCTGTCAAGACGGATTCAGCGTCTCGCGCCCGCTGCCGTATTCCGACAAAAATGACAAAACCGTTGCGGGGTTTTCTCTTGCATTCCAAAAAATAATATGGTATGATAAAGACGTCGGAATACAGACGCAACAGCGTCGTATCCAATAATAAAGAAATGAGGAGCAAACCTATGAGACATATGAAAAAATCCCTTGCCGCCCTCGCGGCGCTTGTGATGCTGCTTTTCGTCTTTCTGCCGACCGCCCTGGCGGTCGAGCCCCACGACCACGTCTGGGACGGGGGGACCGTCGTCCGGGAAGCGACCTGCGTTCAGAAAGCGCAGATCGAGTATCGCTGCACCGTAGAGGGTTGCCAGCAGAAATACCGGGAGGCCGGGGACTTCGGCCCGCACGGTGAAACGGAGATCCGTTCGGCAAAGGACGCCACCTGTCAGATGAAGGGCTACACCGGCGACGAGTACTGCACCGTGTGCGGAAAACTGGTCAAGGCCGGGCAGGAGATCCCCTTTGCCGCGCATACGCCGACCGACGTCAAAAACGTCCCCGCGACCTGCACGACCGCCGGCTATGACGAGAGCAAATGCGCCGTCTGCGGCGTGACCTTCCAGACGAACAAGGTAAAAGCCCTTGGGCATGTGGACGAAAACAAGGACGCCAAATGCGACCGCTGCGACACCTCCGTGGCCTACGCAGGCTCCCCGACGGATGTCTGCA
>CAMVBD010000191.1 GCA_947165615.1 uncultured Clostridia bacterium
GAAGCGGAACGCGCGCTTCAGGAACGCGAAGAGGAACTACTGTCGGACAGCGTGCGGAATTGTGTTCCTGCAACTCAGACTATATTCAAGATCAACGGTGAGATCTATCGGATCGACGAAGGCAGTCTCGGCGACGCAGTCACTGCCCCTGTAACAGCCCTTGCAGGATGGACGATTCCTGAAGGTTCCGTGATTACCGGGAATTATGCAGAGTTTGAAGCAACGGATATTGTAACGGATATGTACACCGTTACGTGGGATGTCGACGGCGAGCAGACGACGGAAACCTATGCGTTCGGTTCGCAGATCAATATCCCAGCGGTCGCCGATAAAGAGGATCTTGTTTTTGCTGGATTCTCTCCCGCTGTTCCCCATATCATGCCCGCGCGCAATATGACATTCACCGCCATTTTTGCTCCGAAGCATAACCATGCGTTCAAAGAAGTCGGTTATTACGGAACGTGCACTGAAGGACTGGTGATTGTAAGCAAATGTGCTTGCGGCGAAACGGTTGAATCCCGGCAGGCCGCAACCGCACACAGATTTGCCACGGTAGTGGGAAGCTGCGTGGGCAATACGCTGACGGATACACTTGTTTGTTCCGTCTGCGGCGCTTCCGAGCAGCACACGATGAGCTTCCAGACCGTGACCACCAGTCGCGGAAGAACCACAGTGCTTGATCTTTCGCTTGAGAAAAACGGAACCGTGATTCAGCCTGTTTCTGGCAGCACGATCAAAATCATGATTCCGTGGACGAATCAGGGGTACACGAATACGAACGTAAAAGTTACGCGTGTCAACGAGCAGGGCGTTCAGAAAACGTACAATGCCACGATAGAAAACGGTTATCTCGTGTTCTATGCAGACCACTTCAGCATTTATCTGGTTGAAGAACTGGACGCGCAGGGCAATGAGATGGAACCTGTCAGCTATCAGTGCGCGATATGTGAACTGAACGGCACGCATCGTTACGAAACGGTCGTAACGGCCGCCACTTGTACGGCAGATGGTTACACCACGCATACCTGCCCGGTTTGCGGAGATTCGTATGTTGATGCACAGACGAATAAAACCGGTCACAAATGGAGTGTATGGACGCCGACTAAAGCTCCCAGTTGTACCGAAGAGGGTCAGGAGATGCGCGTTTGCGCGAATGACAGCAAACATGTTGAGACTCGTCCATTGGCGAAGATGGATCATCGTGATATCAACGGCGACGGCTATTGTGATTTCGGTTGCGGTGCCTATCTTGGGACCCCGGAACCGAATAAGCCGCAAAGTAACTGTGCTTGCGGACAATACCATTCCGGACCGCTTGCTGGCATTATTATCTTCTTCCACAGAATCGCATATTTCTTCAAGAACTTATTCAAATAAGTAAGCGAATAAATCTAGTTTTTGTCGGCAGAGTTTCCAGCTCTGCCGACATCGTCTTTAGAAAAGGTAGTATGCGTTATGATAGTGTCTTAACTATCACTATTAATCAGTCGAAATCGTGTCTGAGTGCCTCGTATACACCGGGGCGCTTTATCATTTTACCCGGCGGAAGTGATCCGCATAACCGAAAACCCATCCAAAGTATTTTCAAAAACTTTCAAAAATGACACTTGAGAGCGCCGGATCGGTATGCTAAAATATAGCCGATGCGACGGCATCAGTAGTTTATCATTCGTTCACTTCTCCGCATACCGGAACGCTGCGGGCTTGCGGGGAGAGTGATCCAGTCGATTTTGTGTCTGGTATGCAGGCGGCCACTCCGAATCTGCATACTGAGTAGATCCTTCGCGCCGTTTTTGGCGCATCATACGGAATAACTGCGCCCTTTTGGGGCGATAACTCACTCATTTCGGTATGAAACCGATATGGGTGATTTTTGTTTTTTAGGCCGAAATCTTGAAAAACAAAACAGAATCAACATCACATTTTGTTTTATCGGCAGATATTTTATGAGGATTGGAGGTGGTGCTTATGAACAGAAGACATATTTTATCCTGCAGTCTGTTGTTCCGCAATTTGCATCACTTATCGCTTAACGGAGCGTTATCCGTATGGCTCGAGGGCGAGAAGTAGACCCGTTTACTGCCATTGTTAAAGCAAAGATCAAAGAGAATAATCTCACGCAAAGACAAATAGCTGACATGCTCGGTTGGACCGACAACAAAGTCAGCCGTTTTATCAGCGGAAAAAATTATCATAAAGGAAAAAATCAGACCGGCGTCTTCAAACGGTCTTATGAAGACGCTCTGAAACTGGCCTGTGCGATCGAGCCGTCCCCTGAATTCATCCGTGAGGTTCTGGAGAATTTCAGTGAAGAGATCCGGTGGTTTCTGAACCTTACCGGTTGCAAAAGCCTTGCGGATGTACTGGAAAAAATGGAGGACGACGGCAAGCACTGGTTCGACGATATCTTTGAATAATATACCGTTCCAGAACGGGAATCATTAGCAAACAGAAATTTCGTAAAATTTGAAAAACTTTTCGGAATTATACCCTAAGGCTAAAATTTTCGGGAAGTCAGTATGCTACACTATGCCCGAAACATGGGCCCACGTTTCAAACGATTATTCAGAAAGGAGGTGAAACGTATGGCCAAGTTAAACATCAGCGACCTTGAAGTCGATGTGCGCTCGCTCGGTGAAGAGATGCTGCTCACGGACGTAAAGCCCGTGTACGAGTATCAGGACCAGAAGCGGACGGATAAACTGATCGGTTATGCCTATACGGTTGCGCTTGCTGCGCATAAGTATGCCGACCTCACCGTGAAGATCAGCGGTGAGAAGCAGATCGAGCTGACCGGCGACAGTATGCCCGTGCATTTTGACGGCCTCAAGGTCCGCGCCTACAAGTCCTTTAGAGACGGTGAGGTCTACTTCTCGGCTACGGCAGATAAAATCAGTCCGGTCAGATCCGGTAAGTGATTTGTCTGTTGGGGGCGGGGCGGTCGTCGTCCCCCGCAGGGGGCGCGCCGCTCTGCCCACCCTGTCGGGGTTAGTATTACCCCGACAGGGTAGCAAGTAGCACTTCATATAAATTAACAACCACCATTACTATACAACAAAATTATAAATAGGAGGTTATAAATATGGGAATTGTTAATGATACCGCTCAGCAGCAATCTGCAGAGCAGATTCAGGCACGAAAGTACCTAATCACAATTAATAATTATATCAACCACGGTTTTCCTGTTGATAAGATCAAAGAGCTTGCCGAGATGTTCCGACCGACCTATTTCTGCCTGGCAGAAGAGATCGGCGCGGAAGGAACGCCGCACGTGCACCTGTTCGTTCAAACAGCGTCGCCGGTGCGTTTCTCCACGGTGAAAAAGCGCTTTCCCACGGCGCATATCGACGTGGTTTACGGCACGGCGCAGGATAACCGCAACTACATCCGCAAAGAGGGACGGTTTGCAGATACGGAAAAGGCCGAGACGCGCGTAGAGGGTTCTTTCTACGAGTGGGGCCAGATCGTTCCCGAGCGCAAGACCAAAGCGCAGGTCATGCCGGAGATCCTCGAGCTTGTGAAGCAGGACGTACCTGCGATGGATATCATCGAAAGATACCCCGAGTATATGTTCAAAGCGCGCGAGATCGAAGCCCTTCGCGAGATGGTCCGTTCGGAGAAATACTCCGAAGAATGCCGAAACGTCAAAGTACACTACGTTTACGGCGATACCGGTACCGGCAAAACGAAAGGTGTTTTTGACCGCCACGGTATGAAGGACGTCTGCCGCATCACGGATTATTCCGGTCCCAACGGCGTCAGGTTCGACGCCTACCACGGGCAGAAGATCCTCGTGCTCGAGGAATTTCACTCACAAATTGAACTGCCGTTCCTTCTCAACCTGCTGGACTTCTATCCGGTGGAACTGCCGGCCCGGTATTATGACCGCGTCGCTTGTTTCGATGAAGTCTACATCACATCCAACATCCCGTTGGAAAAGCAGTACGTGGATTATCAGATCCGCGAGCCGAGAACGTACAAAGCGCTGCTGCGGCGTATCTCCGATATCACGTACTACGACGCCAACGGCTCCATCGTCACCTACACCCCGCGGGACGACTCCCGCCTCAGCAAACTGATCGGAGGTGTTCACGATGAATAAAGACGACAGATTTGCGATCAACAAGAAAACGAATCTTGCGCATGTGAAGTTCAGAGTGAAAAACGGTGGGCGTACCGCCGTCCGACAGCCCTGGAAGCTTCTCATACTGATTCCGATCTATGCCTTGGTTTATTACGCGGTCAATTCGGGAGTAAACTCACTGCCGATGATCAGGGGAGTCCTTT
>CAMVBD010000192.1 GCA_947165615.1 uncultured Clostridia bacterium
TGATGGGCACCATGGTGCCAGCGCCCGCGTGCCGGGCGATATTGTCGAACACGCCGAGGCCCGTCAGCGCCGCCGTCAGGGCGATGAGCGTGACGCTGACGAGCGCGGGGGCGGTTTGTTCGTCCGCGCCGAGAAAAAGATACAGGGTAAAAAGCCCCTCTCCCAAAAGACAGATCGCGCCGCCGACCGAAAACGCCCACAGGCAGTTTTTGCCGATGGGAGAATCGGGGGATGCGGACTTGACCTTTTGGCCGTATTTTTGTTTATCCATGCGTTGACCTTCTTTCTTTTGCAGTTTTCCCGAGGACGCACGGTTTATACAAAAAAATCCCCCGGGAAACCCGAGGGAAATTTTTGCTTGTTTGTCTGCTCAGTCGCTGATGTAGGGCAGGAGGGCAAGCTGACGGGCGCGCTTGATGGCGACGGTCAGTTCTCTCTGATGCTCGGCGCAGGTGCCGGTGACTCTGCGGGGCAGGATCTTGGCGCGCTCGGAAATGAAGCGGCGAAGTTTGGCGGTATCTTTGTAATCGATGAACTCGCTCTTTTCAACGCAGAACGTGCAGACTTTCTTGCGTTTTCTGTTCATAGGACGGGCGGGTCTGGCGCCTTCCTTTTTCTCAAAAGCCATGATATTTCCTCCTTATCGTAATGTTCTCTCAGAACGGGAAGCCGTCGTCCTCGACCACGGTCTGAAAATCGTCAGACCCGGCGTTCTGATAGGACGCGGTTTGCTGCGCGGCGGGCGCGGGAGCATAGTCCGCTCCGGATTCAGCCTTGGACCCCGTGAAACTGACGTTGTTCGCCATGACTTCATAGGTCGTGCGGTTTTGGCCATTTTTGTCGGTGAACTTGTTCATGCGAAGTTCTCCCTGGACGGCGATCATGGAACCCTTGTGGAAATACCTGCTGACGAAGTCGGCGGTCTGACGCCATGCAACGATGTTGATGAAGTCAGTCTGCTTTTCTTCACCCGCGCGGGTATAGGCACGGTCCACCGCAATACTGAATCTCGCGACGGAAATGCCCGAGGCCGTTGTGCGAAGTTCGGGGTCGGCAGTTAATCTGCCCATGAGTACAACACAGTTCAGCATATTCTTTTCTCCTTATCTTGCGACAATAATGGAGCGAAGAACGCCGTCGGTGATGTTGTAGATACGGTCAAGCTCGGCGGGGAAATTGACGTCGGCTTCGAACGTGTAAAGCACGTAGTAACCGTCGGTCTCATAGTTGATCTCGTAAGCAAGCTTACGGACGCCCCACTCGTCAACCGCTTCCATGGTACCGTTCGCTTCGATCAGAGCCTTGAACTTTTCGACAAGGTTCTTTGCAGCCTCTTCGCCTTCCTTTACGGAAAACACTGCTACGGATTCGTACTTGGACATTTGATTGCACCTCCTTCTGGACTTTGGCCACCGAAGTGGCAAGGAATGTTGTAAAACGCATTACAACAGATGGTATTTTAACAGGCTTCACAAAAAAAGTCAAGCCTTTTTGTGAATCTTTTTCAAAGAACAGACAGAAAAACCGCCGCGGACGGGCCGCGGCGGCGGGGGTTGGCGAATATCAGTAGACAAATGAAAGGATATCATGCGGCTGTGTACCGTCTTCCCTCTGCGGCTCGGGCGCGTCCGCCCTC
Organism: uncultured Clostridia bacterium; assembly: GCA_947165615.1. Lineage (GTDB taxonomy): Bacteria > Bacillota > Clostridia > Oscillospirales > Acutalibacteraceae > RUG806. Next base: position 1,637 of record CAMVBD010000192.1, read on the forward strand.
AGATACACCGTCCGGCTTTCGGTATCGATGGCGCAGAGCGCATCGTGCAGGAAGGCGGTGACGTTGCCGAGGCGAAGCAGCTCCCTGCCGCTTTCGACGTCGTACACACGGGTCAGAGCGCCGTCCGTACGCTACAGCACGATCACGCTGCCGTCCGTCGGCAGGTTCCCGACGTCGCTGAGGCGGTTGGCGCTCGGCGTCAGCAGATAATACCGGCCTCTGCCGGAGCCCATGAACGCGGCAGAATCCACGCGCACGGGGCCAGCGACGCGTTCGCCCTTAGCGTCGACAAGGCTGAATTCGATGAATCCCTCGTCTCCACGATAGTCTTCCACAAGGAACCGGTCGCCGATCATACTCTGAACGACGCCGAAATCCGTATTCTGCAGCAGCCCGGTTTTTTCCCGCAACCTGGCGTTTTCATCGCTTTGGGCGCTGCCGATTTCGGTCTTTTGGCCGGTATAGACGTCGATGAGATACGTTTTTAATTCACCGTCGCCGCGGCCGGAGCGAAAATACAGAATATGACGGCCGTCGTCGGAGACGATGAGATTCCGGAAGGAATTCCCATAGTCGTCTTTCAGCGATTTGCGGAGCCCGGCGTTTTGCGGAAGATCGGGATCGTAGGAAACGCAGGAAACGCGTTCGGCGTTTTCGTCATAGACCGCGATATGCGGGTCGTCAAGCGCCGGATTATCCACGGCGATCACCCTGTTTTCCGAGACGGACCAGACGGACGAGGAGACGGGCAGCTCGGCGTACGTTTTTTCGCCGGTCAAGGGATCGAGAACCGTCAACTGCTTCGGAGAGGTCCATGCGTTTTGGCCCCTGAAAGAGACGACGGCGAGTTTGCCGTTTTGAAGCACCCCCGTATAACAGAGGACCGTTTCATCCGTAAAGCCGAGGGCGCGGACTTCGCCCGCCGGCGCGGTAAGAGAAGGCGTCTTTTCGGGCAGCGCTTCGGGCGCGGGCTTTTCGCCGACGAACAGGAATTCCGTGGGGGTCTTTACGACGCGGGCAAAGCCGCCGGCGCCGAAATCGGAATCGTTTTTCACAAGCGTGACGTAAACGTGGTGTTCGGTTCCGAGCCCCGAAACGGCGACCGGGAACCGGACGCGGCTGACGTAGCCCGCGGCGACGGCAAACTCGACGAAGGACGTGCCGCCGAGATCGACGGGCGCGTGGTCGAGCATAAGCGTGGCGCGGTAACGCCCGGGTTCGCCCATGACGGAAAGGGTCAGCCCGCCGTCCTCCGACGCCAGAACGTTGACGGATTTCGAGGCGGCTTCGTTTGTCACGTCCGCATAGAGCATGGTATGGATCTCATCTTTCTGCCCGGAGAGGACCGCCGCCTTCGCGGCTTCCGGGGCCTCCGCCGGCAGGAACTGCAGCCGGAGATCCGCGTCCGTGATCGGCGCATGAGAAGCGGGAACGGCGGCGGAAGTCATCTGCACGGGCGCGTCCTTGCCGTACGACAGAGACAGCGATTCATTCCAGAAGACGCGGTGCGCGTTTGCAGCCGTATCGCCGAGGAAACCGTAGCCGTATTCGTCGCCGTAATAGGTCCCGACAAAGGACGGATAGAGCATGACGCCGACGGACAAGGACAAAGTCTGGCCTTTTTTGCCGACGTTCGGCTGAAAGACGAGATCGAACGCCGCCGTTTCGTGCGCTTTAAGCAGGAGCGTGGGCATGACGCAGGGGGCCGCCTCTTCCCCATTCGCGGCCACAAGCGCGACGCTTTGATAAACGCCGTCCACAAGGACGAAAAAGCCGCCTTCACTCAGAAATCCGGTCGGATTGCTTGCCGTGACGCGAAGCCGAACCGGGTCTCCGGTGTAGACGAGCCGTCCGTCGGCGTTTCCGACGCCGGTTACGGAGCAATCGAGCCTTGCGTCCATCATTTCGCGGATGATTGTTTGATCGCCGCCGGTCTCCCGCAGGATCGCGTTCCGGTGCTCGGCGGCCTCCGCCAGGGAAAACCCGTACCCGACGCCGACGCCGGAAGGCAGAAGCGCGGTCTTTCTGCCGCCGAGAGCCACGCCGAGCGCGGCGCCGAGCGTGAGCATGAGCGCCAGCGTCCCGGCGGTCAGGCGTTTCAGGCGTTTTTGCTGTTTTTGCTTGACTTCCCTGCCCGTTTGGACCCGGGAAGAGATCGAAAGGATCATTTCTTCGTCAGATCTCATAAGTAAAACCCTCCTTCAGTAATTCTTCCTTCAGAGATTTTTTGGCGCGGTACAGCAGAGACGACACCGCATGCCGGTTTTTATGCAGGATCTTTGCGATCTCCTCGATCGAGAACTCCTCGTAAAACCGCAGATACAGCGCCTGCCGCATGTCCGGGTCCAGTCGGTCGAGACAGAGCGAGAGCGTCGCCGCGTCCACCTGCTGCCGGTACAATTCCTCCGGAGAAGGCAGGGCCCACTCAAGGAACGAAAATTCCTCGGTCCCGATCTCGCCCCGCCGCTCCTGCCGCCGGAAATGGTCCATGGCAAGGTTGCGCCCGATGGTATAAAGCCAGGTGCGAAACGAAGTCTTTTCGGTATGGGGCGGGCGTTTTACCAAGAGTTTTACAAAGGTATCCTCCGTCAGGTCGTCGGCGAGATCCGGGTCTCGCACGATCCCCAGAAGAAAGTGATA
>CAMVBD010000193.1 GCA_947165615.1 uncultured Clostridia bacterium
ACGATCTCCACGAGATCCGACACCGTATATCGGTCTTTGAAGGTGAAATTGTCGATCATAGATCCCTCCGGGGCTTTTTGCCCGCGGCGTGCCGCCGTATGGGCATATTACCATAGGGTATTTTACCCTATCAGTCCCCATTTTTCAAGTCTTTTTGCAATTTTTCTTCCTTTGGGCAGCATAATTATGTCTTCTTTTGTGACGGCGCCGAAGGCAAACAGCGCTACGGCGTAAAAGAGGACCGCCGCAAGCACGCCGACGACGCACGCGATGTTGTCGCTTGTCAGCCGCCAGTGGATATGTGTCAGGCCCTGCGCGGGCAGGAATTTTTCAAAAATGGAGTTGGTCAGCCACGCGCCGACGCCGGAGGTCAGCGCCGCGGCAAGGGGCCGGAAGAACAGGGAGCCCCACGGGTAGCTCAGGCCGGTCTCTTTTTTCAGGACGACGAGGGCGTAGACGACCATGATGATGTTGCACAGCGCCGAGCCGATGACGGCGCCCTGAATATTGACCTTCGGCATGCTGACAAAGACGAAGTTTGCCACGATCTTGGCGGCGGCGCCGATGCCCATGGCCTTGATGGGCACGTCCTCGCGGTCGATGGCCTGCAGGACGGACACCAGCGGCTGGTCCAGCGCCAAAAAGATGACCGAGACGCCGTAGTACGCCATAATGGGCGCGATGTAGGGGATGGCGGGCGCGTTTGCGGGGGAGCCGCCGAACAGCAAAAACAGCAGGTCGTCCGACAGGGCGATCATGCCGATGCCGGCGGGCAGCGCGATGAGCATGGACAGACGGATGACGGAGGAAACGCTGCGCTTGACCGTGTCCATCTGGCGGTTGGTCCACGCTTCGCTTAGGATCGGAATGCCGGCAAGGCCGAGGGTGATCGTAAAGGTGGGGACCATGTTTTTGATCTCCAGCACCATATCGTAGGAGCCGAACAGGTAATTCTTGAACGCGGAGACGTCGGCGGCAGTAAAGCCTCTGGCTTTGACGATGCCGGGGTACATGGCGGCGACCGTGTCAAAATCGGTCTTCAGGACGTAAGCCAGACGGTTCTGCACCGTGATGTTGTCGATAAAGGTGGTCAGATTAAAAATGAGCGCAGAGACCGCGATCGGGATCGAAAGGAGAATCAGACGCTTTGCCAGCGCCCGGCTGGATTCGGCGGCGGGGGAGGACTCCAGCATCTCTTTGGTAATGCCGTTGTGACGGCTGAGCTTTTTGCGCAGGATGAGATACAGAAGCCCCATCAGCGACCCGACCGTGACGCCGAGGATGGCGGCGGCGGAGGCATAGGCGGAGGCTTTGTCGCTGATAAGCCCGCCGAGCACGGGGATGCGGTCCGCGAATTCCAGCGTGGACCCGGCGACGAGGTTCATAAAGACGTAGCCGAAGATGAGTTTTCCGGCGGCCTCCAGCACCTGCGAGACCGAGGTGGGGTTCATGTTGCGAAGGCCCTGATAGTAGCCGCGGTAGCCGGACATGACGCAGCAGAAAAACAGCGACGGCGCGATGGCGATAATGGACGGCAGGGCGTCGGTTGCGGACACGATCTTGGCGTAGGGGTAGGCCGCGAGCAGGATGACCGCGGTACCGACAAGGCCCGCGAAGGTGAACAGGAGGTTCGACACGCGGAACAGCTTTTTGGCGTCCCGGTATTTCCCCTGTGCGACCAAAGTCGCCACCATTTTGGACACCGCGACGGGCAGACCCGACAGCGCGATGGAGTAGATCGGGGTATAGATGTTATAGGCGGTGGCATACAGTCCCGTACCGTCGTAGCCGATGCGGTTGGCGACGTAGAGTTTGAAAAAGACCGAGATGATCTTGACCAGCACGATCGCGGCGGACAAAATCGCCGCGCCGGACAGCAGGGATTGTTTTTTCGTCTTGGACATGGACAGGACCCCTTCTTGGATGGTGGTGGGTGTTGGATGTTGGGTGTTGGATGTCGGCGGCGCGCTGTGCGCGCATTCTATGGTAGCACGGCACACCGTGCCGTCTCGTAAAAGCGGAATGGGAAATTATCTTAACAGATTTTTGTAAAATGATCGGACTTCGTCCTTGCGCGCCAGCATTTCGTCAAAGCGGGAGAGGTATTCGTACGGGTATTTGAAGTTATAAACGCGCTGTAAAAGGTCGGAGTCCGGGTCCCGGAGTTTGGTGACGGCGCCGGCGCCGACGGCAAGGACCGTGTGGATCTCCTCCATCATATAGATGTTGTACAGGCAGTCGCGTCCGGGCTTGGCCCAGCCGACGTTTTCAAGGTTTTCGAGGGACTTGGACTGCCGGTACATATAGTAGGGGCGATAGCCGGCGTCCGTCAGCAGGCGGTTTGCCGTTTCGACCATTTCGGCGGTCACGCCGCCGTTTTCGGTGCTCTCGTTGTCGGTCACAAGCCGCGCCGCGGTCTTGAGCGCAAGGGTGTGAACGGTCACGTTTTCGGGCGACAGGGCGACGGCCGTCTCCATGCTGCGGCAAAAGCCCGCCGCCGTGTCGGTGGGCAGCCCCGCGATGAAGTCCATGTTGATATTGTCAAAGCCGAGGCGTCTGGCAAGTCGGAATTTTTCGACTGTCTCCTCTGCCGTGTGCCGCCGTCCGACGGCCTCGAGCACGCTGTTTTCAAAGGTCTGGGGGTTGATGGAAATGCGCGTCACGCCCGCCGCTTTGAGCGCGAGGAGTTTTTCTTCGTCTACGGTGTCGGGGCGTCCGGCCTCGACCGTGTATTCGAGAACGGAGGACAGGTCGAAGGCGTTTTTGATCGCCGCCGTGATCGCCGTCAGGTCATCGGCAGACAGGCTGGTCGGCGTCCCGCCGCCGAAATAGACGGTGCGAAGGCGCAGCCCTAAGTCGAGCGCGAGTTTTCCCGTCTCCCGGATCTCGTCGCAAAGGCGGGAGACGTAAGCCGGGATCAGTTTTTTTGCCGCGGCGATGGAATGGGACACGAACGAACAATAGGAGCAGCGCGTCGGGCAGAAGGGGATGGAGACGTACAGCGAAAAATCGCGCTTGCCGGACAACAGGATCCCGGCGTCCTCGGCCTTGGCGACCGAAAGGGCAAGGTCGGCCTTATCCGCCCGCACCAAAAGGTCCTTGGTAAAAATCTCTTGGGCTTCATCGTCCCCGCGTTCGGAGATCAGTTTTCGCATGAGTTTGGAGGGGCGCACGCCGGTCAGCACGCCCCAGGGCGGGGTAAGGCCCGTCACGTCTTTTAAGGCGGCATAGATCACGCGCGCCAGCGCCATTTCGCGGGAGACGCGAAGGTCGGAAAGCGAAAGCGTCTCTGTTTTTTCGGCGTGCTTTTCGCCGAGGCGCACGCGGCAGACGGTAAAAAGCCGCCCGTTTTCTTCGGTCGCGTCGGCAAAGACGGCTTCACCGTCGGGATCGGCCTTTTCGCAGACGTCGAATTTTTCCGTCGGGAAAAAGACCCGGCAGAGCTTTTCACATTCGTATTTATATGCGGGGGTTGTACGGATTATCATCATCTTGCATCGGCGCTATCTGCGCAGGAACGGGTTGTTCCGCTTTTCGGAAAACAGCGTCGTTTCGGGGCCGTGCCCGGGCAGGACGCGGTAGTTTTGGGGGAGTTCGGACAGTTTTGCAAGGCTTCTCAGCAGCGCCAGCGTGTCCCCGCCGGGCATATCGGTGCGCCCCATGGACCGGAAAAACAGGGTGTCGCCGGAAAACAGCAGGTCCTCGAACAGATAGCAGACCCCGCCGCGCGTGTGTCCGGGCGTGGACAGGACGCTGATCTCGGAATCCCCGAAGGGCAGGGGGCTGCCTTCCTCGGCGGCGCGGTCGCGGCTGACCGGCGTCTGCGTCCCGTAACGCGTAAAGGCGTTCAGCGAAAAGTCCTCCCGTTCGAGGCAGCGGCGGTCGCCGTCGGAAATGACGATCTCCCCGCCGTATTTTTCGCGCAGGGCAAAAACGCCTAAAATATGGTCAAAATGCCCGTGCGTCAGCAGGATGTACCGCAGGGACGTGACGCCGTGGGACGACAGAAAGACGTCAAAGGCGTCGTCGAACACGCCGCAGTCGATCACCGCAGAGTCGGTCCCGCTTTGCAGCAGGTAGCAGTTGGTGGCGTAGGAGCCGTTTTCGAGTTTGGAGAGCGTGTAGGACATCTTGTAAAGATAAAAGAGAAAAGATAAAAGATAAAATGCGGTGGCGGCTTCGCCGCATTATATAAATGGGGTATGGGGTGCATGTCTCCGTTGCCACGTCGGTCGGTGCTTCTCAGCCTGCGGCTGAGAGGTCG
>CAMVBD010000194.1 GCA_947165615.1 uncultured Clostridia bacterium
AGAGGGGATCACCGAGATTCCCGAAGAGGAATTCGGCGTCGTGTATCCGCGCAAAGTCACGCTGCCCGCGTCTTTGACTTCTCTTGGGTATGCAGCGTTCGACGCAAAGTTTGCCGAGGAAATCGTCATCAACAGTACTTCCCTTCCTTATGCGCAGTTTGAGATCGCCGGTTACGAGAGCGGAGCTGAACCTTATGCGAATTTGACGGATGCGATCGAGGGATATATTTCCACAGAGCAGCTGCGGGAGGATTATGATCAGTCCCGAATCCCCATGGAAATCCTGCAGACCTGGGCAGAGGTTTACTTCAACGGCGACGCCGCATGGTGGAATGAAATGACACCGGAAGAACAACTTCAATCGCTGGACCGCTTTAACGCATATCTCGGCACAGATGAATCGACCCTTGAGGCGCTTGTTCCCACCGCACTCGCTGTGCTCAACGAAAAATACGGCACGGATTACGCGGATATCGACGCGCTGTTTTCACTTGAAACGGACGAGGAAGCCGGATATACGGAAATCGTTGCAGATCCGTCGCTGCAGGAAATACTCGATGAAGAAGCGGCTCGTATTTACAGCGACGCCCGTCTGATGAGCATTTCGATCGGATCAGAACAAAACGAAGCAACGGCATACGGGTGGCTCACCGTTACTGCGCCGGCAGGCGGCAGAATCGAAGAAGACTGTCGCATCAGCGGCGTAAACTTCCATGCGCTTGAGGGCGTCACAGCGGACGACGCGCAAAACGAGAATCTTTGCAAATTCTGCGCGGGAAGGATCATTCCGTGAATCTGTGGCAGAAGTTTATAGGCTTTTTGCATAAGGTCTTTTATTTCTTTTCCAATCTTTTCGGAAAGAAATGATCGTATATGTTTCAAAAATTTGCAGACGATTCGATCGTCGGAGATTACGCTTGCACCGGATAAAACATCCTGCTGAAAAGAAACGGTCAACCGCAACTGTGTACGGAAAGTCGGCGATACCTATAAAATGCGTTACACAGGGCAGGCACACGGCAACAGTTATATCGGCGTTGCCGAAAGCAGTTGACGGCAGCGTCCGTTCAAACATTCAAATCCCATAAATAGAAAACCCGATGTGCGTTAATGAACACATCGGGTTATTCTTATCATGAGAACTATGCCGAAAGAGCATCCGGGTCTTTCTTCGTTTTACGGTCTTTTGTCAGGTGATTCATAAGAAACACAGACACAGTCAAAAGAACGATCCCAACGCCGACTGAGATCCATGGCGTCAGCGTAAAGCCGGCGATCAGATAGCCGACAGCGCACACGACCGCTACAAGCGTCGCGTAAGGCAGCTGTGTTTCGACATGACGGATATGTTTGCACTGCGAGCCTGTAGAGGACAGGATCGTGGTATCCGAGATCGGGGAGCAATGGTCTCCGTAAACGGACCCCGCAAGCGTTGCGCCGAGCGTCGGGATAAGATATACGCCGGCGCCATCTGCCCCGCAGATCATGGTCACAATGGGAATGAGCATCCCGAACGTTCCCCAGGAAGTGCCCATGGAAAAACTCATCAGCGCCGCAATAACAAAGATGAGGAACGGCAAAAAGCCAAGCGGCAGATTGGATCTGCTGACAAAACCGGAGATAAACTCCCCTGTTCCGATCATTTCCCGACACACGCCCCCAAGACTCCACGACAGGATCAAAATCAGCATCGGCGGAACGATGCTTCCGATTCCGTGAACGATGTTTTCAATGAACGCTTTCGGCTTCATCAGTTTTCTGGGGATATACAGAACAAAGGCTGTGATAAGACCGGCGAAAGCGCCGAGCGTCAGGCCGGCTGTCGGGTTTTCTCCGATCGCCTGCGAAAATGGTACGCCCCGGAAGAATCCTCCGACGTACGCCATTCCAAGGATGGCACAGACAATCAGAACAAAGATCGGCAGAACAAGGTCGATGACTCGACCTTGTTTTTCAACGGTCTGCGTCTCTTCTGTCTCCGCTTGGGTTTGCTCTGCAAGGAGCTCCGCCTTTTTCATCGGTCCGAAATCTTTGCCGCTGAAACTGATCAAAAAGACCATGGCGATCGTCAGAAGCGCGTAAAAATTATAAGGGATCGTGGACAGAAACACATGAAACCCGTCGTCCCGGCTGACCTCGCTGGCAACTGCGACCGCCCAACTGGATACGGGCGCGATAATACAGATCGGCGCGGCTGTGGCGTCGATCAGATACGCAAGTTTTTCCCGCGAGATATGAAGCCGATCGGTGATCGGACGCATAACCGTTCCGACGGTCAGGCAGTTGAAGCCGTCGTCAATAAAGATCAGCACGCCGAGAAGCGAAGTCGCAAAAGCGGCGGAACGTTTGCTTTTCAGTTTTTTTCCGGCCCAGCGTCCGTATGCCTCACTTCCGCCGGATTTTGAAACCAAAACGACAACCGCCCATAAAAGCGCGAGAAAGATAATCATATAGGCGTTGTCCGAGATCTTGGCAAACATCATATCAAAGGTATTTGTAACTGCCGACATGATGTTTCCGTCGCCGCAAAATGTATAGATCAGCATTCCGGAAAAAAGCCCGATAAACAGAGAGGAATACACCTCTTTTGTGATCAGAGCAAGTGCGATTGCGATCAGCGGCGGAAGCAGCGAGACCCAACCGGTCTGGATCATTGTGAATTCCATACGGAACCTCCTGATATTTATACGTTTTTATAATATCATACGAAAACGCAAGAATCAAGACAGCCCTTTACGGCTCATTTCTCCGAGCCGGATTTTTTATCGGCGTTTTTTCGCACGCATCCGCCGCAAGAGGGGCATGCGCCGCAATCGGAGCAGCACGAATCCCCTTTTTTCCGGGTATTTACATAAATCAGAATCGCGGCGGCAACGACTGCAAGCAGGATGAGGATAACGACAACATCAGAAGCGTTCATACTTATACCATCCCCGCCGCAACGCCGATCAGATGGACGAGCAGGGCAGCGACCCATGCGACGGCACATTGCCAAACAACGACGCCCGCGGCCCATTTTCTGCCGAGTTCTCGCTTAATTGCGGCAACAGCGGCAACGCACGGCGTATAAAGCAGCGAAAACACCAGCAGGCATGCGGCAGTCAGCGGCGAAATCGCCGTGCGGATGCCTTTTGCAAACAGGATCTCCATTGTGGAGACTACGCTTTCTTTTGCCATGAAGCCGCTGATCAGCGACGTCGCGATCCGCCAGTCCCCGAGTCCGACCGGACGAAGCAGAGGCGCGATAAATCCGGCAATGACGGACAGGATGCTGTCTTCCGAATTTGTCGTATAATTAAAATGCAGGTCAAAACTTTGCAGCAGCCAGATCACGACCGTGGCGATGAGGATCACGGAAAAGGCGCGCTGCAAAAAGTCCTTCGCTTTTTCCCAAAGCAGACGCAATACATTTTTTGCGCCGGGAAGCCGATAATTCGGCAGTTCCATAACAAACGGGACAGGTTCCCCCTTGAAAAGCGTCCCTTTGAACAAAAACGCCACAAGGATGCCGGTCAGCATGCCGACGACATATAGGCCGATCATGATCAGCGCCCGGTAACGCGGGAAAAAGGCGTCCACAAAAAAGGCATAAATCGGCAGTTTTGCGGTACAGCTCATAAAAGGCGTCAGCAAAATGGTCATTTTGCGATCCCGTTCGCTGGGTAAAGTACGTGTCGCCATGACGGCGGGGACGGTACAGCCGAAACCGATCAGCATTGGGACGATACGTCTGCCGGATAAGCCGATTTTTCGGAGCAGTTTATCCATAACAAAAGCGACTCGGGCGATATATCCGCTGTCCTCGAGCATTGAAAGGAAGAAAAACAGGGTGACAATGATCGGCAAAAAGCTCAATACGCTTCCGACGCCCTGAAAGATCCCGTCGATCACAAGCCCATGCAGTATATCGCTGACGCCGGCGCCGGTCAGCGCCGCATCCGTAACGCGGCTCAGCGCGTCCACACCCATTTCGATCATTTCCTGCAGGAAGGCCCCGATCACTTCAAACGTCAGGAAAAAAACGATACCCATGATGCCGATAAACGCCGGGATCGCGGTGTATTTCCCTGTCAGGAACCGGTCGATTTTCTCACTCCGGATACGTTCACGGCTTTCTTTCGGTTTTGTAACAGTCTGTTCGCAGACTTTACTGATGAACGCGAAACGCATGTCCGCGATCGAAGCGCTGCGATCCAACCCGCGTTCCGCTTCCATTTGCAGGACAATGTGCTCGATCAG
>CAMVBD010000195.1 GCA_947165615.1 uncultured Clostridia bacterium
CATGCCGATCGCCATGTCGGAATAGGCCGAGAAGTCGAGATAGATCTGCAGCATAAAGAACGCCATGCCCGCAAAAACGGTCAGGGCGCTCCTGCCCTCGAGCAGCGCGAGGTTTTCGGCCAGCAGCGCCTTGTTTCCGATGGCGGCGTCGGACAGCAGCAGCGTATCCACGACCGCGCCGCAGGCGTTCGCAAGCAGGGCTTTTTTGGCAAGCCCGACCACAAAGCGGGTAAGGCCCCCCGAGACGTCCTCCAGCGTGATCGCCTCCTCGTTGACCGTAGCGGCAAGCGTCTCCAGCGTGATCGTACGGTCCTCGAGCTCCCGCGCGATATCGCCGTAACGCACGATGGGACCCGCCACGCACTGGTGGAACAGCCCCGCGTACAGCAGCACGCGGAAAAACGAGCGCTGGGCGGGGACCTCCTTGCGGTAGACGTCCACGACGTAGGTCAGGAGCTGGAACGTATAAAACGAGATGCCGATGGGCAGCGAAACCTGCGGGACCGGGATAACGGCGCGCCCGAGCAGCGCGTTGAGGTTTTCGGCAACAAAGCCCGAATACTTGAAAAAGCCGATGCTGCCGATGCACACGGCGACGGCCATAAACAGCCAGAAGCGCGCGCCGCCCTTCCCCTTCGATTTTTCGACGAGGAGAGAAAAGATCCACGAAAACAGCGACATGCCGACGAGGATCAGCACGTACACGGGCTCGCCCCAGGCGTAGAAGATCAGCGAAAAAATCAGAAGGATGGCGTTGCGCACCTTCAGGGATTTTGTCACGTAATAAAGCAGCAGGTTCAGCGGCAAAAACGCCAGCAGAAACAGTAAACTTGAAAAGACCATAGTACTTCCTTTTATTTTCTCTTCTTATTATACCTAATATATTATTATCATCCCAAACCTTAAAAAAAACAAGGGGGCAAACAGAAAAAAACGTTTTTTGTGAATCTGTCTAAAATTCGAGGACAAATTTTTCGTTCCTTCGTCGTTTTTCGCAGGAGTCTGCCGGAAAAAGAAGTATTGTATTTTAGGCGTATTTATGCTATTATAAAAAATAACTGTAAGTTATCGGACGGAGGCGTAACATGAAAAAAGTCCTGCGCTTGCTCAAACCTCACAAATGGACCCTCATGGCGTCCATCTTCTTCTCGCTTGTCAATACCGTCATGCAGATCCTGCTGCCGGTGTATACCAAGAATATCAACTCCGCGATCATCGCCGGGAATTTAGAGGAGATCAAACGCTTCGCGCTGTATATGCTCGCTTTTTCACTGGCGGGCGTCGCGACCTCGATCCTCAATACCTTCTTTTCCACAAAGACCTCAGTCGGCTACGCGATCACCCTGCGGAACTACGTCTTTGACAAGGTCTCCCACCTGTCGCAGAGCAACATCGACCGCATCGGCGTGCCGTCCCTCGTCACCCGCACCACCAACGACATCCGGCAGATCCACGACTTCGTGCTGTCCACGCTCAAAAGCCTGCTGCCGATCCCGATCATGCTGGTAACGGGCGTTTGGATGATCTTTTCCATCTATCCGGAGGTCGCGAAAAAATCCCTGAGCATCATCCCCGTGCTGCTGGTCCTTGCCGTCGTGCTCATTGCCATCATCGTCCCGATGTACACCAAGGTCCAGAAATTCGTGGACAAATTAAACGGCCTCATGCGCGAAAAGATCGGCGGCATCCGCGTCATCCGCGCGTTCAACCGCACCGAATACGAGGACGGGCGCTTTGCCGACGCCAACAAAAGGCTGACCCGTCTGTCTTTGGTCGCCAGCCGCATCATCGCCGGGCTTCTTCCCGTGCTGACGCTCTTCCTGTACGGATTCATCGTCATGATCATGCTCTCGGTCGTTTCCACCGTAAACGCCCTCGATCCCGCGACGCAGTATCAGGACATCGTCGACACGATCCCGACGCTGACCATGTTCATCTCCTACTTTACCCTGCTGATCGGCGCGATCGTTTCGGTCGTATCCATCGTCGTGTCCATCCCCCGCGCTTCCATCTCCGGCAAGCGCGTGCGTGAGATCATAGACGCGAAGCCGGACGTTCTGGAGCCGGAAAACCCGGTCGAGCCCGACGAAAGGGACCGCGGAACGGTCGAATTCCGCCACGTCACCTTCCGCTACAAGGCGCCGAAGGCCGACCCGAAGAAAGACAAAGCAAAAAAGAAGACCAAGAAAAAGGACAAGCCCGCCGGAAACGAAAAGGCGAAGGAGCCCTTTACCCTGTCGGACGTGAGTTTCGTCTCGCGTCCCGGCGAAATGACCGCCATCATCGGCATTACGGGCTCCGGCAAGTCGACGCTTATGAACCTGATCCCGCGCCTGTATGACATCGACGAGGGAGAAGTGCTGGTAAACGGCGTAAACGTCAAAGATCTGCGCAGCGAAACGCTGATGGACGCCATTGCGGTCATCCCGCAGCAGGCCTTTCTGTTTTCGGGCACCGTCGCCGACAACGTGCGCTTCGGCAAGCCCGACGCGACCGACGAGGAGGTCTGGCGCGCGCTGGAGATCGCGCAGGCAAAAAGTTTTGTAGCCGCCATGCCCGACGGCATTGACAGTTTTGTGTCGCAGGCCGGCAAAAACTATTCCGGCGGCCAAAAGCAGCGCCTTGCCATTGCCAGAGCCGTGGTCAAGGGCGCGCCCATCATGCTGTTTGACGACTCCTTTTCCGCGCTGGACCTTGCGACCGACGCAAGGCTGCGGGCAAGCCTGCGGGAAAACCTGACGGACACGAACCTGATCATTGTGGCGCAGCGCGTCGGCACGGTCCTGAACGCCGACCGCATCATTGTCCTGGAGGACGGCAAGATCGTCGGGCAGGGAAAGCATCAGGACCTTTTGAAAACCTGCGACGTGTACCGGGAACTCGTCGTTACACAACTCAGCGAAGACGCGCTGGAAGGAGGCGAAGACTATGTCGAAGGCTAAGCCCCGCGTGCCGGAGGAGGCCGCATACGTCAGCCGTTACGCCTCTTACCGCAAAACGCAGAAGGACGAACAGAAGCCCGAGAACGCCAAAGGCACCGTCCTGCGCTTTTTCTCCCTGATGAAGCCGCACTGGTTTACGATGGCCCTCGTCGTCCTGTCGGCGCTCGGCACCACCGTGTGCAACGTCTTTGCGCCGGAATTCATGGGCAACGTCATCAACGAAATGCAGGTCATCATTCAGAATTTCGCGGACGGGAAGATCAGCGAGATCACGTTTGAGCCTGCGATCCCGACCATTCTGAAACTGGCGATCGCCTATTTTCTGGTCGCCGTGTTCTCCTTTACGCAGGAGTTCTTTTCCGCGGGCGTGTCGCAGAAACTGGTCTGTTCGCTGCGCGAAAATCTGAACGGCAAACTCTCCCGCCTGCCGCTGCGCTTTTTTGACCGGCAGACAAAGGGCGAGATCATCTCGAAGATGATCAACGACATCGAAAACGTATCCTCCGCCCTGCAGTCGAGCATTCTGACGGTCGTGACGAGTCTGATTCAGGTCGTGGGCAGTCTTGTCATGATGCTGCGCACCGGCAACCTGATCATGACCGCGGCGGCCGTGTGGTACGTGCCCATTTCCGCCATGCTGTCCTTCTTCGTCTCCAAAAAGAGCAAGATCTGGTTCCGCCGCTACTGGGACACCATGGGAGACCTCAACGGCCATATTGAGGAAATGTACGCCGGACACACCATCGTGCGCATTTTCGGCCACGAAAAGCAGTCGGTGGAGGAATTCCGCTCCATCACAAAGCGCCTCGGCCACAACTCCTTTGTTGCGAACATGATCGCTGGCGTGCTGAACCCCAGCCTTACGCTCATCAAGGACCTCAATTACATTCTTCTGTGCTTCCTCGGCGGCATGTTTATGCTGGGCACCGGCTTTTTCGCCAACTACAATTTCGGCGGCATCGGCGACATCACAAAGTTCCTGTCCTACTCGTCGAGTTTTGCGAACCCCATCATCAATATCTCCAAGATCATCAACAACATCCAGTCCTCTCTCGCCTCCGCCGAGCGCGTGTTCTCGGTCATGGACGAAAAAGAGGAAGAACCGGACCCCTCCCCCGCCCTGCCGCCGGCGCCGGGGGGCGGCGAGATCGTCTTTAAGGACGTCTCCTTCCGCTATCTCGAGGACGTGCCGCTCATTGACCATCTGGATCTCGTCGCAAAGGCCGGTTCCACCACCGCCATCGTCGGGCCTACCGGCGCCGGAAAGACCACCATCGTCAACCTGTTGATGCGCTT
>CAMVBD010000196.1 GCA_947165615.1 uncultured Clostridia bacterium
CATAGCTGCGCCGCAAGCGTTTTATTATGCGCAAGAACAAGCGTCGGGCGGTTGGCTTGTGCAATCACATTTGCCATGGTAAACGTCTTGCCGGACCCGGTCGCGCCGAGCAGGACCTGCTCGGTACAGCCCCGTTCGATCCCGTCGACCAGCGACGCAATGGCCTCCGGCTGGTCGCCGGTCGGACGGAATTCAGATACCAGTTCAAAATGATCCATAGAAACCTCGCTAAAACAAGAACATTTGTTTTATTGTATCAGAATTCCCCAAGATTGTCAAGCAAAACAAGCACATTTTCCATGAAACAAAACGCAAACAAATCCCATTCAAATCCTGACATACAAAACAGAAGGCTCTCATCCCGAAGGACAAGAGCCGAGGCTTATTCCGATACATGACGCAGACCTTTTTACCGACGTCAGTCCGCGTCCGAAACAAAGCCCATGACCGCAAGCGGGTCCTGCAGTTTTCCGTTGACACGGATCTCCAAATGAATATGGGCCGGATCTTCTTTTTCAATGGGTACCGCACCGACAACACCGATGAGATCCCCTGCGTTCAAAGTCGTTCCGACGGATACAAGCCCCGCTTCGGCAAGTCCGCTGATCGTGGATACGATCCCGCTGCCGTGGTCGACCGTAACAGAGGAGCCGTAAAGCGGATCGCTTGTTACGGCGGTAACGGTACCGGGAGCGATCGTCTGTACGGCCGTGCCTTTGTCTCCGTTAAAATCGACGCCGTTGTGCGTACGCCAATCTTTCATGGTTTCGGAAAACACCGGAACGCCCTGTGAATAATCCTTGCCGATCTCAACGCCCAACGGCAATTGATAACGGATCGGCTCCATAGCCGCGGCAGATTCCGTCGGAACAGTCGGCGACTGATTATCAAACACGGCCTGTGTTTCGGGTTCCGGCGTCACAACAGGTGTTTCTGACGGGACTTCCGCCGGATTCTGGGCAGGCGCTTCTTCTGTCGCCGGCTCGGTCGGACGGGGATTGACGTGGATATGCGTCACACGTTCCTGGGTTGTGATCTCCGTCGTCAGTTTTTTGACTGCTTTTGTCCCGGCGCTGCGCAGCGCGATCACCGACGCGGCGAGGACGCAGGCGGACAGGGCGAGATAAAAGCCCCTGCTTTTGAGCATGTTTTTGAACGAACGTTTATTTTCATCATTTAACATCATAAAACTTCCCTCCGGGCTTAGTTTGCTCGGCGAGAAGTTTTTTATGCGATGATTTTTTTAGATTCCGGTTCGTCACCGTTTATAGCCGATCACAAAGCGCGTGCCTCTGCCCTTTTCGGAGCGTACGCCGATATAGCCGTTTTGCGCCTCGATCACCTGTTTTGCCAAGGACAGACCGATGCCGACCGAGGTCGGCCCCGCGTTTTTCGCCTTGTAAAACCGCTCGAAAATATGAGGAAGGTCCGTTTCGTCTATGCCCTCTCCCTGATCGGAGACCGTCAACCTCAGGTAAGCGCCGGTGTTCTCCGCCACAGCCGTAATGCTCTGCCCTTCCTTACTGTGCTCCGCGCAGTTTTTCAGGATATTGGTCAGCGCCTCGGTCTGCCAGTTCCTGTCCGCGGGGAAAGAAACATCGAGATCGCCCTGCATTTCCAACTTGATATTCTTTATATCGAATAATATGCCGAGACGTTCCGCGGCGTCGCACAGAAGCGCGCGGGCACAAACAGGCTCGCTTTTGAATGCAACGGCGCCGGCGTCGAGTTTTGAGAGCTTCAAAAGCGCCTCTATCAGTTTTTGGATCACGTCGAGCTGGCGCGCGGCTTCTGCTGAGAATTCGCGGCGCGTCTCTTCATCAAGGATCTGATGGGAGACGTCCTGCAGCCAGCGCACCAGGGCTTCGCCGTGCTTGCGGTTTACCGCCGCGCTTTCGCGCAGACGGACCGTAAGGTCATACAGGCGCTTCGTTAATTGCGAATATTCGCTCTCGTCGCTTCTTCGGATATGCAGGGACTCGGCCCCCTTTTCGACTTCATCGAGAAAGGAAAGCAGTTCCGACAATTCTTTTTGCCGTTTGCGGCGCAGACGGACGCAAAGGAGAATTCCTGCGCCAGTCAGGAAAGCAACCGTAAGCAGGCCGCTTATCAAAAGGAGGTTCAGGGTGTCCGTTTCCGCGCTGCTTACTGTTTCACCCGGAAGAAGGCCGTATTTTCGGAACAGTCCGGGATCATCCGTTTTCGGCGGGTCCCTCAGAAGGGAAAGCAGTTTCTCCTCCGAAGTCTCCGGATTGGCGTCGAGCACCGCTTTGGCGACGGCGGCAAGCCGTTCCTCATTGAGCCGGGCATAACGCGTGCGCAGCGCCGTAAAGACCGACGCAAACAGGACCGCAGCCAACAGGCCGGTCAAGCCGATTATAACAATCGTTTTTCTCTCGCCGCGCGTTTTCATGACTCCACCCGATAGCCGACGCCCTTGACGGTCCGAATCAGGTCCGCCCCGCATTTTTCACGCAGGCGCTTGATGTAGACCGTAAGCGTGTTGTCGTTGACGTAGTTCCCGCCGACGTCCCAAATCTTTCGGAACAGCGTTTCTCTGGTGACGGTATTTCCCCGGTTCTGCAAAAGCAGAAGCAGGATGCGGAATTCCAGCGCGGAGAGCGAAACGTCCGTCTCTCCTTTTTTGACGGTCATGGCGACGGCGTCGACCGTCAGGTCCCCGACCGTGATCGTGCGTTCTCCTTTTCCCGCCCGGCGCAGCACCCGCTGCATACGGGAAACAAGTTCCCGCGGGCGGAAGGGCTTTACGACGTAATCCTCCGCGCCGAGATCCAGTCCCATTACCGCGTCGTCCTCGCCGTCTCTGGCGGTCAGAAAGATAATCGGCAGGTCCGGCAGATTTTCCCGCAGCTCCCGGCAGACGTCAAAGCCGGAGCCGTCCGGCAGCATGACGTCCAGCAGCACGAGATCGAAGTCCTGCGTGTAGACCGTCGAAAGCGCTGCCGCCTTGCTTTCGCAGACGACGACGGCAAAGCCCTGTCCCTGCAGCGAGAAGCAAAGCCCCCGCGCGATGGCGGCGTTATCCTCTACGAGCAGTATGTTGTTCATAAAGCGCCTCCCAAATCTGATTCTTCCCCAGTATAGCAGACTTTTCGCGCGGGGTCAAGGCTTCCTGCCGTCAGGTATTCTCGCTGCGGATCGTTTCGATGACGTTTTGCCTGTTGATCTTCGTCACCGAATAGCGCATGGTCAAGGCGACGATCAAAAAGACGACGACAATGCTCAGTACGATCGGGATGACCGGGAAACGGTAGCGCAGCAGGTCGAATTTGTTCTTAAACGGGATGTAAAGCGCGAGCGAACCGGCAATGCCCAAAGGGATGCCGATCAAAAGGCTTTTGAGACCGTAGAGCAGGCTTTCGAGGCGGATCATTCGGGAGAACTCCCGATCTGTCATTCCGATGGAGCGCAGCATGGCAAACTCCCGCGAGCGGAGAAGCATGTTGGTGGTAACGGTGTTGAAGACGTTTGTGACGCCGATGAGCGTGATGACGGAAATAAAACCATAAAGGAAGATCTCCGCGACCAGGATCACGCGGCTCTCCTGTTTCGCCTCAAGGGCAATGTTAACATAAGAGTAGCCCGCGTACTCTTTTTCGGAGGACATGATTTTCGCAAGGCTCTGTTCGGCGGCGTCCGCGTCGGAGACGTTCAGATACATGCTTGTCGCAAAGGGCGCGTAAGACAGGAGTTTTTCATCAAAATACCGCTCGCTGATGAAGATCGCGGGCGCCATGGAATGGATCTCCTCCAGCCCCATCGGGTGAACGTCCGTAAAATGTGTCAGCGTGAGTTTTGTTTCCGGCTCCAGACAGACGAGCGCTTCACCCGCCTTAACGGACAGATACCTGCCTTCATCCAGCACGACCGCAGCCTCCGTCGACGGCGTTTTTATACCGAGTTTTGCCAGATAACTCCGGAAATAATCGTCGTTGAGAACGGAAAGATCGCAGTACGCCGTGTAGGCGGCGGCGTCCTTTTCTTCTTCTGTCATCCTGAGTTCCGAATCTTCGTCGTAGCGTAACCGAAGGTCTTCCCTGTCTTTTTTAAGCGTTTCGCTGCCGTATTCCTTTACGGAAAAAGAGAGCGTGCCGGTCCGGTAAACGGCTTTTTCCTGCGCGCCGGTCATTTGCGCCAGCCGAAGAAGCTTTTCTCCGGACGAGCCATCTTCGACGTCGCGCGTCGAGGCAAAAACGCATACGTTGAAGCTTCT
>CAMVBD010000197.1 GCA_947165615.1 uncultured Clostridia bacterium
GACTATGGTCTCGGCGCACCGGTCCGGCGGCGGCATTTTCCCCGAAAACACCCTGATGGCGTTTGAGGGCTGCCTGAACGCGGAGGATTTCGGGACCGATATTTTCGAATTCGACCTGCATATCACAAAGGACGGGCGGCTCATCCTCCTGCACGACGACACCCTTGACCGTACGACCGACAGCCGGACGGTGTTCGGCGTCAAAAACGCAAGGCCCGAAAACTACACGATCGCCGAACTCAAAAAACTGAATTTCGGCGCGGGCTTTACGGACGAGGACGGCAAAACGCCGTACGCGGATCTCACGGGCGACGCCGTGCCCGATAATCTGCGCGTTGCGACGCTGGAGGAAGTTTTGGAACTGCTGGAACAAAACGGCGGCTATTCCTATATTATCGAGATCAAAAACAAAAAAGACCTCGGTTACCGCGCGGCGGACCGTCTTTACGCCGTTTTGCAGGGCATGGGGCTTCTGGACAGGGCGATCGTCGGCACCTTCAACGGGGAAGTCACGAAGTATCTGGACGAGACCTATCCCGAATTGCTGCGTTCCGCCTCCATCAAGGAGGTGCTGGGGTTCTATCTCGACGCCGTTCTGCAGATCGACCGTCCGGACGGCGCCTACGCCTTCGACGCGCTGCAGATCCCGGCAAACCAGTTCCTCATCCGCCTCGGCACCAGCCGCATGACGGACTGGGCGCACCGGCACAACGTCGCCGTGCAGTACTGGACCATCAACGACCCCGAAGATATGCGCCTTCTCAAAGAGATCAACGCCGACTGCGTGATGTCGGACGACCCGAGTCTTGCGTACGCGGTGCTGCATGAAGATCAATAATGTTTAATAATTTCCGGAAAGGAAGATTTTATATGGAAATCAAAGAGATCCTGTCCAAAGTGGACCACACGCTGCTCGCCCCCGCGGCGACCTGGGAAGAGATCAAGGCGATCTGCGAGGACGGCGTGCGCTTCGGCACCGCCTCCGTCTGCATTCCCGCCTCCTACGTAAAACAGGCCAAGGACGCCTTCGGCGACAAACTGACAGTCTGCACCGTCATCGGCTTCCCGAACGGCTATTCCACCACCCCCGTCAAGTGCTGCGAGGCCGCCGACGCCGTCCATAACGGCGCGGACGAGATCGACATGGTCATCAACATCGGCTGGCTCAAGGACAAAAAATACGACGACCTGCTGCACGAGATCAACGCCGTCAAGGCCGCGTGCGAGGGCAAGCTTCTCAAGGTCATCATCGAGACTTGCCTCTTGACCGACGACGAAAAAATCAAAATGTGCGACATCGTCTCCGCAAGCGACGCCGATTACATCAAGACCTCCACGGGCTTTTCCAAGGGCGGCGCCACGAAGCACGACATCGAGCTGTTCGCCGCGCACATGAAAAACGGCAAGCTGATCAAAGCCGCCGGCGGCATCGCCTCCATCGAGGACGCCGAGGACTTCATCCGCCTCGGCGCGTCCAGACTCGGCACCAGCCGGATCGTAAAGCTCGTCAAAGAGAACGCGTAATAGCAGAAAGGAAGCATCCGTATGGCAAATTATCCGACTCCCCACATTAACGCCGCCCCCGCCGATTTCGCCAAGACCGTGCTGATGCCCGGCGACCCGCTGCGCGCAAAATTCATCGCGGAGACCTATCTCTCCGATCCCGTGCTCGTCAACAACGTGCGCGGCGTGCAGGGCTACACCGGCACGTATAAAGGAACACGCGTCAGCGTCATGGCAAGCGGCATGGGCATCCCGTCCATCGGCATTTATTCCTACGAACTGTTCACTTTCTTCGGCGTCGAGCGCATCATCCGCGTCGGCTCCGCCGGAGCGCTGCGTCCCGACATCAAGGTCCGCGACGTCGTGCTCGGCATCGGCGCCTGCACGGACTCCAATTACGCGGCGCAATTCCACCTGCCCGGCACCTTCGCGCCCGTCGCGGGCTACCGGCTCCTGAAGACCGCCGCGGACATCGCGGAGGAAATGAAGCTGCCGTATCATGTGGCGAACCTTTTCTCCTCCGACGCGTTTTATAAGGATGAGGCCGCCCTGCCCGAAGGCATGCGCAGTCTTGCCTCCTGGCAGAAGATGGGCGTCGCCGCGGTCGAAATGGAAGCGGCGGGGCTTTACATGAACGCCGCCCGCGCGGGCAAGGAGGCGCTTGCCGTCTGCACCATCTCCGACCACCTCATCTCCCACGTGGAGACGACCGCCGAAGAGCGCCAGACCTCCTTTACCGATATGATGATCCTCGCCCTTGAAACGGCGGTCCGTCTGGAGGAGAGCGACGTATGAAGCGTGTATTTCTGATCGTGCTGGATTCCTGCGGCTGCGGCGAAATGCCCGACGCCGCAAAATTCGGGGATCACGGCGTCAATACCATCAAACGGATCAGCGCGCACCCGGATTTTTCCGCCGAAACGACCCTTAAAATGGGCCTTGGGAACATCCCCGGGCTTGATTTTCTCGGAAAGACAGACCGTCCGACGGCGGCTGTCGGCAGAATGACCGAGGCCTCCGCCGGCAAGGACACCACCATCGGGCATTGGGAGATCGCGGGCGTTATTTCCCCGAAACCCCTGCCGACCTATCCCGACGGCTTTCCGAAGGAGGTGCTGGACGCCTTTTCCGCCGCCACCGGGCGCGGGGTGCTGTGCAACAAGCCCTATTCCGGCACGCAGGTCTTAAAGGACTACGGCGAAGAACATCTGAAGACCGGTGACCTCATCGTCTATACCTCCGCCGACTCCGTCTTTCAGATCGCGGCGCACGAGGAGCTTGTCCCGCCGGAACTTCTCTACGACTACTGCCGCAAGGCGCGCGCCATTTTGCAGGGCGAGCACGGCGTCGGAAGGGTCATCGCCCGTCCCTTCCTCGGCGACTCGGCGGACACCTTCTACCGCACGCCCCACCGCCACGACTTTTCCCTCCTGCCGCCGAAAGACACGCTGCTCGACGCGGTCAAGGCCGCGGGCAAGACCGTCTACGCCATCGGCAAGATCAGCGACATCTTCGCCGGGCAGGGCGTGACCGAAAAGGTCTTTACCGAATCCAACGACCAGGGCATGGCATATACGCTCGAGGCGCTCGATAAGGACTTCGAGGGCCTGTGCTTTACGAACCTCGTCGACTTCGACATGAAGTACGGCCACCGGCGCGACATTCCCGGCTACGCCGCCGCCTACGCCGCGTTTGACAAATGGCTGCCCGGCTTTATGGAAAAAATGACCGACGACGATCTTTTGATGATCACGGCGGACCACGGCTGCGACCCCGGCTATCTCGAGACCACCGACCACACGCGCGAGTATACGCCCCTGTTCGTCTACGGCAAAAAGGTGGAGCCCTACGTTTTCGGTACCCGCCCGACGTTTTCCGACATTGCCGCCACCGCCGCCGACTGGCTCGGCGTGGACTTCGACTGCCCCGGCCGGTCCCTGATCGGAGAGGCCGTCCGAAAAGAGACGGAACTGACAAACCTTGCGATCAAAGCGATGGACTACGCCTACGTGCCCTATTCCGGCTACCGCGTCGGCGCCGCGCTTTTGTGTAAGGACGGCACGGTCTATACCGGCTGCAACATTGAAAACGCCTCCTACACGCCCACCGTCTGCGCCGAGCGCACCGCCATCTTCAAGGCGGTAAGTGAGGGCAACCGCGACTTTGCCATGCTCGCCGTCGCCGGCGGCAAGGACGGCAGGGTGGAAGGGCTCTTCCCGCCCTGCGGCGTCTGCCGGCAGGTCATCGCCGAATTCTGCGGCCCCGATTTCCCGGTCCTCGTCGCGTCTGGCATGGGCGGCTACCGCAGGTTCCGGTTTGAGGAACTGCTGCCCAACGGCTTTTCACCGGCCTATATGGACGTCTGACGCGGTTTTTTTGCGGCGGCCGCTTTTCGCCGGACCCCTTAGCGGATGCTTGTTTATGAAATTGTGAAATCAATAAATCGTTATCATAAAAAATCCGAATCCGCATTTAAGCGCAGAAAAAATGCTATTTTTGAAAAATCTGTTGATTTCTGCGTTTCGGTATGCTATTATTTTGACGTACGATTTCCAAAAGATCGTAACTATCATTCTATGGAGGATGAACAACGTGAAAAAAGTTTTAAGTGTTCTTCTTTGCGTGGCTCTGCTTGTCAGTGCCGTTGCCGTCCTTGCCGCCTGCGGCGACAAGGGTGAAACCAATGACGGCACCGCCAAGATCGCCGTCGTTACCGACGTCGG
>CAMVBD010000198.1 GCA_947165615.1 uncultured Clostridia bacterium
CGTACGGAAAGCCGGTTTCGGAGACCGTGTATTGCTTCATGGTCCCGGCTGCCGGGTCGAACGCCAGCAGAATAAGCGGCGTCGGGTCGTCCCCGAACACGTTGCCGGTCACGGCGAGCGTATAAATGATCCCGTCAAGTTCGGTGCGCGTGTACACCGCCTCGTACCCCTGATCCTTCAACGTGCCGAGAGGGACGTCGGTCCTTGTGTCCCTGTTAAAAAAATGATAGGTGGCCGGGGCCGTGTACGCGCCCTCCTGCGGCTGGAACACGCTGTAAAAAATACCGGCGTCCACGGCGGTGCAGACGGCGCGCCCGTCGATCTGCCCGAGGCGGGTCCCCTCCCGGTCAAAGATCTCGGCAAAACGTTCCGGTTCCGAAACGGCGGGGTCCGACGGGACAGACGGATCTTTTCGCGCGCAGGCGCAAAAAGAGAACAAAAGCGTAAAAACAAGGATAATCGCAGCCGGTTTTTTCATAAACGCAGGTCCTTTCTTTGTGTTTCCGTTTATAAGACGGACAAGGCCTCTGCTTTGTTGCGTGCTTTACCTTTTTTCCGGTACGATTTTGTCAAGATCGCGGAACCACACGTCCTTGACTTCAAAGGCTTTTCCGTTGAGGTACTCGAGCGCCCCGGCGTCGGACGTGAACGCGAACACGGTTTTATAGGAATAGAGAAACTGCTTTTTGTAGCCGCCGAACTTTTCGTTGTCGGCGTTTTTGCCGTACTTGCCGTCGCCGAGCAGCGGATGCCCGACGTGGGCGAGGTGGGCGCGGATCTGGTGCGTGCGCCCGGTCAGAAGCTCGACCTCTAAGAGCGACAGGCCGTTTTTGGAGTCGAGGACCTTATATTTCGTCTTCATGGTCTTGCCGTCGGGGACGGGAGAATCGTAGACCCGGACCTGATTCTTTTTTTCGTCCTTGGTCATGTAGGCGACCAGCAGGTCTTCCTTTTTGTCCGGTGTGCCGATGACGACGCACAGGTAGTACTTTTCGATTTCGCGGTCCTTTAATTTCTGATTGAGAACGCGCAGCGCCTCGGCGTTTTTGGCGGCGATGACGATGCCGCCGGTGTTGCGGTCGATGCGGTTGACAAGCGCCGGGGCAAAGGCGTTTTCGGCCTCGGGGTCGTATTCGCCCTTTTCGTAAAGATAGCGCTGCGCGCGGGTGATGAGGGTGTCGACGTACTCCCCCTCGTCCGGGTGGCTCAGAAGCCCCACCTTTTTGTCGAGCAGCATTACGTTTTCGTCCTCATAGACGATCGAAAGTTCCTTTCCCGCTTTCAGGAAATCATAGCGGGCGGGGGCTTTTTCAAAGAATTCGTCGTTGATATAAAGGTCGAGCACGTCGCCCTCGTTCAGCCGCACGTCGATGGCGGTCTTTTTGCCGTTCAACTTGATGCGCTTCAGGCGCAGATATTTATAAAGCAGGCTTTTCGGCAGCAGCGGCACGGCCTTGGTCAGAAATTTATCCACCCGCTGGCCGGCGTCGTTTTTGCCGACGGTAAACTGTCGCATGGGGACGCCCCCTTCCTTCGGAATCGTTACTATTATACTGTACCCCCGGAAAAAACACAAGCAGAAAATCCTTGATTTTCGCCCCGCGAAGTGATACCATAGACTTGACCCTTAAAATCAATAAAGGAGACGAAACGTATGGCAAAAAGCAGACTGATCGGCGACTATCCCGTGATCGGGATCCGTCCCATCATCGACGGCAGACGCGGCCCCTTGGGCGTGCGCGAATCGCTGGAGGACCAGACCATGTGCATGGCGAAGGCCGCCAAAAAACTGTTTGAGGAAAACCTGAAATACACGAACGGCGAACCCGTCAAGGTCGTCATCTCCCCCACTTCCATCGGCCGCGTGGCGGAGGCCGCCGAATGCGCCGCCTTTTTCCGCAAGGAGGGCGTGGACATCACCCTGAGCGTGACCCCCTGCTGGTGCTACGGCAGCGAGACCATGGACGCCGACCCCATGACCATTAAGGGCGTGTGGGGCTTTAACGCCACCGAGCGCCCGGGCGCCGTGTATCTGGCGTCCGTGCTTGCGACCCACGCGCAGAAGGGCCTGCCCGCCTTTGGCATTTACGGACACGACGTGCAGGACGCGGACGACGAGACCATGCCCGACGACGTGAAGGAAAAGCTGCTGCGCTTTGCCCGCGCGGCCGTGGCCGTGTGCACCATGCGCGGCAAATCCTACCTTCAGATCGGCTCCATCTGCATGGGCATCGGCGGGTCCTCCATCTCCCCCGACTTTATGGAGGAATACCTCGGCATGCGCATTGAATCCGTGGACGAGGTCGAGATCATCCGCCGCATGACCGAAAACATTTACGACGAGAAAGAATTCCAAAAAGCCCTTGCGTGGACCAAGGAACACTGCCCTGAGGGCTTCGACAAGAACCCCGACTTTGTGAAAAAGAGCCCTGAGCAGAAGGAAAAGGACTGGGAGTTCGTCGTCAAGATGGCCGTCATCATCAAGGACTTGATGAACGGCAACCCCAATCTCCCCAAAGGCCGCGAGGAAGAAATGGTGGGTCACAACGCCATCGCCGCGGGCTTCCAGGGCCAGCGCCAGTGGACGGACTTTTACCCGAACTGCGACTTCGGCGAAGCGATCCTCAACACCTCCTTTGACTGGAACGGCGCCAGAGAGCCCTACATCCTCGCCACCGAAAACGACACCCTCAACGGCATTTCCATGCTGTTTATGAAACTGCTCACAAACCGCCCGCAGATGTTCGCGGACGTCAGAACCTTCTGGAGCGAGTCCGCCGTCAAGCGCGTGACGGGCTACGACCTCGAAGGAAGAGCCAAGGAAGCCGGCGGTTTTATCCACCTCATCAACTCCGGCGCCTGCTGTCTGGACGCGTGCGGCGAACTGCGCGACGAACAAGGCAAGCCCGTTATGAAGCCGTGGTACGACGTAACGGACGAAGACATCGACAAGATTTTGAAAGCGACCGAGTGGTGCGCCGCCGACAACGGCTACTTCCGCGGCGGCGGCTTCTCCTCCCGCTTTTTGACCCGCGCCGAAATGCCCGCCACCATGATCCGCGTCAATCTCGTCAAGGGCCTCGGGCCCACGATCCAGATCGCGGAGGGCTACACCGTCAACCTCCCGGACGAGGTCTCCGACGTCCTTTGGAAGCGCACGGACTACACCTGGCCCTGCACCTGGTTTGCGCCCATCGTCAACGGCAAGGGCCCGTTCAAGTCCGCCTATGACCTGATGAACTGCTGGGGCGCCAACCACGGCGCCATCACCTACGGCCACATCGGCGCCGACCTCATCACCATGTGCTCCATGCTGCGCATCCCGGTGGGCCTGCACAACGTCCCGGACGAAAAGATCTTCCGTCCCGCCGCGTGGAACGCCTTTGGCACCAAGGACCTCGAGGGCGCCGACTACCGCGCCTGCGCCGCCTACGGCCCCATGTACAAATAAACAAATACGCCGTATCAGCACCAAGACCCGTCGCGGACAGCCGCGGCGGGTCTTTTTATGATAAAGATAAAGAGACCGGGGCGTCTGAGACGTCCCGGTCGGTTGGGTTATGCGGTTTTCAGATCCTGCCGTTTATCTCTTGCCGAACAGGCGGGCGAAGAAGTAGAAGATCTGGTGGAACAGCGCCACGATCCGGCCCCAGAGGTGCGCGGGATGGACCTTGCCGCAGAACGGGCAGGCGCCGCTGCCGGAGGGCGTGGGGTCTGTGTCGTCAACGGCGGGCAGATTGAGGACCGGCGCGACGGAGATCATCTTGAAGTTCGTTCCGGCGGGAAGCGTGTAGCTGCCGTCGGCGTTGGGCGCGAGTTCTTCCTGATTGACAAGCACCACAAAGCCGTCGTACTTCCATTCGCGGTCGGTGACGACCTCAAAGGTCAGGGGCGCCGTCGAATACCACTGGATGGCCTTGGTATTCTTGGAGTAGATCGTATAGTCATAGCCGTCCAGGTGGACGAGATAGTGCATGCCCTCGTAGACGACGAACTGAACCGATCTGTCCTTGACGGTGTCAACGTGCGTGACGCGGGTCTCTTCCACGCCGCAGCGGGCGCAGACTCTGCGATCGAGACCGTCCTTGCCGATCTCGGCGGCGGTCACGGTCTCCCAGGCGCCCCAGTCGTGGCCGAGGGCGGCGACTTCGCGCGTCTCGGTAGCGTCACAGCGGGCGCACTTGCGGGTCTCCTCGCCCTTGTCGGTGCAGGTGGGCTCAG
>CAMVBD010000199.1 GCA_947165615.1 uncultured Clostridia bacterium
GGTATGACAACGAGAACTCCTACACCAGCCAGATGGTCCGCACCATCAAGTACTTTGCCGAACTGTAAGACGTTCGATCCTTCCCCCTTGCAAAAGGGGGATTTTTTGTTATAGCGTTCTCTCTTTCCCCGCAAAATAAACGCGTCTGCCTGCGCGCGGCCGTCGGCCTCGAAAAGCCCGAGGACTGGAAACAATAAGCCCAAACAGAAAATATTCCCCGGTGAAGGCCGGGGAATATTTTAAATATAAAAGATAAAAGATAAAAGATAAAAGGATCACGGGCACACCGGTCGCGCTTACGGGGCTTTTTGTCCGTACAGCCTCGGGTACGTCCGCTTGTCCCGAATGACGACGGCAAGGGTCAGCACGGCGGCGGCGCCCAGCACGCCGAGCACCAGCGTCCACGCGGCGGCGGAGCCGAACGCGTCGTAGGTCCCGCCGACGGACAGCTCGATGACGCCCTGCAGGACGGAGGCCAGCACCGAGGAAAACCCGTTGATCCGTCCCCGATGGGTGGCGGGGATGCGTCCGGTCAGATACGGTCCCTCGCCGATGGTGGCGAAGATCTCGCCCCAGGTAAACAGCAGCATGGCGGCGTAATACACGGGGATAAAGCCGAGGAACAGCAAAAACACGGCGTAGCCGACGCCCACCAGCGCCTGCCCGATCAGAATGCGCGTGGGATCGTGGAGTTTTTTGAAGACCCTTGTGATAACGGGGGTAAACAGCACCACGACGATGCAGTTCAGGCTCGAAACCGTCCCGTACAGCACCGCGCCGGCCTCCCCGTGGACCTTGCCCATGTCCAGCGGCATCAGGTAGTTATACTGCCCATAGGCGGCGTAATAGAGCGACATGCTGACCAAAAACACGGTCACAAGCGGATTTTCGCGCAGGACCTTCAAAAGGGACGTGCCGTCCTTGCCCTGCTGGTAGACGCCCTCGTCCGTTTCGTCCACTTCGGGCGTCACGTTTTGGATACGGAAGAAGATGAGCAGGGTGGACAGCCCGATCGAAAGCCCGCTTAAAGCGAACGCCAAGGGCAGGTGGTTTTCAAACAGCAGCCCGCCGATGGTGGGGGAGAGCACCAGTCCCAGATTGCCGCCGAGGTACTGGAGGGAATAGGCGCGGTCGCGATCCTTTGTCAGGGACAGATCCGCGATCAGCGCGTTATAGGAGGGGTACTCCATGCTCTGGCAGATCCCTGCCGCGACAAACAGGGCGAGCGAAACGAGAGACAGCGGCAGAACGGCGGCGACAAGGTAGCACACGACGCTGACCGCGTCGCAGAACACGATGGTCATTTTTTTGTTTTTGCGGTCGGCAATCCTGCCGCCGAGGAGGTTCGCCGGCAGCATCAAAAGCCCCGCGCCGACCGACAGCGCCGCGATCATCGACGCGTTCATCCCCATCTTGCGGCTGAGGATCATGGTCAGCATCGGCCAGACCATTGAACCGAGATTCGTCACGATCCGCCCGAAAAACAGGATGTAGATCTCTTTTCTTAATCCCTTGTATTGGGAAAACAAACTCGTAAACCAGGTCATAATACGCTCCGGAACTGAATTCGGGAATCAGTATAGCACAGGCGGGAGGGGAGTGCAATACGGCGTGTTATGCGGATTCATAAACACAATGCTGTTTTTATGCAAAATGCGGAATACAAAATCTCGGCGGCGCGCGATGCGCGCATCAAAAAACGTTCGGTCAACGGGACGGCGCGGCAATTACAACGGTAGCACGGCACACCGTGCCGTCTCGCCGGATCTCGGCTGCCCGCTGCCCGCATTCTGTGATTTTACACCCGTGCGCTGTCGCCGACCTCGGAATCGGGGTCGATTTCAAGGGATTCGCTGTAGCGCACCGTGCCGATCTTGCAGCCCTTGCCGATCACGATACGCGCGCCGGTGACAAGGGGACAGTCGGTGTTCATAAGTTCCACGTCGTCCGCTTCAATGGAATCCCGCACGGTCAGCCGCCCGACGGGGGAGGAAAGCCGCTTTTTGAGCAGCGACGCCAGCAGCCTCGTCCCGACTACGTTCACGCCCTGCCTGACCGTGACCTCGCTCCCGCCGATGGACCCGACGGTCGAATACGCGCGGTAAAGTGAAATATCCACCGTCTCGGCGTTGACAAGACCCGGACAGTTTATGGAGCCGGACAGCCGGAATTCGTCGGCCTCGATTCCGCCTCTGACGTTCAGCCCGCCGGACACGTGGACTTCGCCGCCTGTCAGGTTTCCGTCGATTTCGGCGCCACCGGAAACGTGGATCTCCTCGCTTCCTCTGAGATCACCGCAGCGTACGGAACCTGAAACGTGAACCGATTTGCCCTGCACCGGGCCGTCGACCTTCGCGCTGCCGGAAACCTTTAGGTCCCCTTTGCAAATCAGGTGCCCTTCGCCGTGCACGCTGCCCGAGCAGGCGAAACTTTCGCAATGGACGTCCCCGTCGATCTTGGCGCTGCCGCTGATTTTGATTTCTTCATATTCGCCTCCGCCGACGACGCCGGAGCCCGAAATCTTAATATCCATCGTTAATCCTCCTTTTTTGCCCCCGTGACGGCGTTTGTCGCGTCCACGGTCAGGCTGCCTTTTTTCAGAATGATTTTTTTTACGTCCTGCAGCCGGAAGATTTTGTCTCCGTAGACGGTCGACAGCGTCAGCGTCCACGTTTCGTCCTCCTCGCCCCGCAGTTTTTTTGCAAGGTCGTCCAGCTCCAGTTCGTTTTTGCCGCTGAGGATCGCCTCCACCCGCTCCTTGACCAGCGCCTCAGGGAAGAACGTCTCCTGCCCCGTGGGCGTCGATTTGCGGATGAACCAGTCCTCCGGGATCAGCCCCTTGCGCTTCCAGCGGTACAGCGCCCCGTAGGAAATGCCGTAGAGCGAGAGCAGATCCTTTTTTGAGATCAGTTTTTCGTCATCCAAAAAACCACGTCCTTTTCTGTTGTCGTAACACTGTTACGGTTGCCATTGTAGCATAACACTGTTACGTTGTCAAGCGGTTTTTGAAAAATACTTCGGCTCGCGGTTCTTGGTTCGCGGGTGGGGCGAAATGGTAAGGGTTGGATGGAGTGAGGAGTGAAGGACTCCATACCACATTTAAAAATGCCAGCCGCAGGCTCCGACATCCAACACCCAACACCCAACACCCAACACCCAACACCAAAAAAAAACGCCCCGCCGGGCGTTTTTCTGCGTTTATTTCCGTTTTTGTTTTTCCCGTTCGTCGATCCAGGCGCGGGTCTTGCCGGGCACGTCCGTGATGATGCCGTCGACGCCGCAGTCGACAAGGCGGCGGACGGTCTTTTTGTCGTCCACGGTCCAGACGTTGACCTTGACGCCGAGCTTATGGGCGGTTTTGACCAGCAGGGGCGTTACGACCGGCGCCATGGGATGGATGTAATCGGCGTGGATGCGCCGGACGATGAAAAACGGATTGACGACGAAGCGCGAGGCCGAACTGTAGATGGTGGGGTACAGAAACCCCGTTCTGACGCGCGGCTCAAGTTCCTTGATATTCTTTAAGATCCCGGCGCTAAAACTGGAAATGATGACGCGGTCGACAAGCCCGTGGGCGCGGATGGCGGCGACGGTTTTTTCCTCGATCCCGCTTTCGTTTTCCATCGGCTTTTTGAGCTCGATGTTGATGAGTTCCGAGTCCGTCTGTCCGACGAGGTCCAGAAATTCGTCCAGCGACGGCGGGGGCGTGCCCTTGAATTCGTCGGAGAAGTAGCCGCCGAAGTCCATCTTTTTGAGTTCCCCGAGGGTATAGGACGTAATGGCGCCGCGTCCGTCGGAGGTGGCGTCCACCGTATAGTTATGACAGATGACCAGTTTCCCGTCCTTGGTGACGTGGACGTCGGTCTCAAAGCCGTCCGTCCCCTCGGCGATGGCCTGGCG
The DNA here is from genome assembly GCA_947165615.1 of uncultured Clostridia bacterium. GTDB lineage: Bacteria > Bacillota > Clostridia > Oscillospirales > Acutalibacteraceae > RUG806. The sequence continues at coordinate 3,901 of CAMVBD010000199.1, forward strand.
GAAGGCGGGCAGCGTGTTCTGCGGGGCGACTTTGTTGGAGCCCCGATGTGCGATCACGGATACAGCCATAGTGTTCCCCTTTCGGAAAATAGATTGTTTTCAGTCAAAACGGCAAAAATGTTTACGCCGCAGCCGCGCGGATGAGCAGCGCGGCAAGGTACAAAAAGCCGAGGTGCGCGGGGTAGAAGACGTAAAAACCGTACTTTAAGCGTCGGCTGCCGGGTTTGCCGTTATAAAGCAGAAGCGGGACGAGGCTCAGAAGCGCCAGCCACACCAGCGGAATCACCGTCGCTGCCAGCAGCAACAGCTGCACGA
>CAMVBD010000200.1 GCA_947165615.1 uncultured Clostridia bacterium
ATGCCGATGTAGATGGCAAGGATGGCGAGCAGGCCGAAGATCATGGCGACCATGGATTTTGCGTTTGAGAAAAACAGAACGATCTTGAAAAACGAGAGGATGACGATCAGGATCAGCACAAAGACCGCAAGCAGGATGCATCCGCCCCAGATCACGTATTTCGTGGTCTTTTTGAGTTTATCCGTCGACACCGTAAAGCAGTAGAAAACGTAGGGGATACATTCGAGGATCGTAATGTACGGATACGTGCTGCCGGCGCCGACCTCGACGGAGATGAGCTGCCGGATCAAAAGCGACAAAAAATAGACCGAAACGGAATTGATGAGGATAAACGGACGGTCCATGGCCATGGTGATGGCATGGCAGCCGAACGTGACGGCGGCGGAGAAGGGGATGACGACGTCAAACACGATCTCAAAAATATCGGGCCGCATGAAGATGAACTGCAGCGTCAGAAAAAAGCAGGAGACCAGCGAGCAGATCACGGCGATCAGCACGTTTTTGTGGGAAAACACGAACGCCGGCATTTCTCGGATGGGCATGGATCGACCTCCTTCCCGTTAAGATAAATTTCATTATATACCCCCGACGGTGAAAACACAAGCAAAACTTCTTCTTTTGTAATAAAATTGACATCTTTTCAAATACTGACACCGAGGTGTGAATATGAGATTCCAAAGACGAAACGGAAGACGTCCGGCTGCGGTTTTCCTTTGCATCATTCTGCTGTTTGCGGGCGGATTCGCGCGCCTGTCCGACGTGTCCTCCTCCTACGCGCTGCGTACGGCGGGGTTGGAAGCCGGAAAGCGGAAGATCCGGCTCGAGACCTCCCGCGGCAATATCTACGACCGGCATAAACGCAAACTTGTCAATACAAAGACGCAGAACATGGTCGTGTCCCTCGTTTCCCCGGACGGCGCTTTAACCGGCGCTCCCGCCGTTTATCCGGCAGACGGGCCCGTTATGGAGGACGGACGTACAAAAACTTACGTCAGGATCGGGCGTTCGGACGGCAATCCGCCCGCCGCGCACCTGATCGGGTACCTTGACGCGGACGGCACAGGCGTATGCGGGATCGAACGCTCGTACGACCGGATCCTCAAGGAGGCCGGCGGCGCCCTTTATGCGGCGTATTCCGTCAACGGCCTCGGGCAGGCGATGGCGGGGGAGGGATTGACGCTCGACAGCGAAAACTACGGATCGAAAGCCGGCGTGATGCTGACGCTGGACGCCGATATGCAGCGGATTTTGGAAGGGGTCATGCAGAGGTCCGGCATCCGGACCGGCGCGGCGGTCATTTTGGACGCGCAGAGTTTTGAAATTTTGGCGCTTGTCAGCGTTCCGGTTTTTGACGTCCGAAACCTTTCCGCATCTTTGCGGGACCAGGACTTGCCGTATTTGAACCGCGCGCTGTCGGCCTATCCCGTAGGGTCTGTCTTTAAACCTTTTATCGCAGCCGCCGCGCTTGAAAACGGCGTCGAGCCGGACGGGTCCTACCGGTGTACGGGCGGGGTCAACGTCGGGGGCGTCGCGTTTTCCTGCTACCGCGGCACCGCGCACGGGGACCTGGATCTGTCCGGCGCGATCGCCGCCTCCTGTAATTCGTATTTTATTGAACTTGCCGCCGACGTCGGGCCGCAGGCGCTGTCGGCGTTTTGCGAAGCGTGCGGCTTCGGGCGGGAAGTCCGCCTGACCGGGGACCTTGTCTGCGACGCCGGGGTCCTTCCGGACGCGGGGAGCCTGAGCCCGCCGGCTGCGCTGGCGAATTTTGCGTTCGGGCAGGGGGAAGTGCTGGCGACGCCCCTGCAGCTTGCCGCCGCCTACGCCGTGATCGCCAACGGCGGGATCTACCGCGAACCGACGCTCTTAAAATACCTGATCGACGAAGCAGGGGAGCCTTACGCTTATTATCAGAGCGAGATCGAATCCCGCGTCATGTCGCCGGACGTCTGCGCCGCGCTGACAATAGCGCTCGGAAACAATATGCTGGAGGGGACCGGCAAAAACGGCGCGTCCGTGTTCGTCTCTTCCGCCGGTAAAACCGCGACCGCGCAGACGGGACGCTATGATGAAAACGGCGTCGAGCGGCTTTGCACGTGGTTTTGCGGCTTTGCGCCGGAAAAGGCGCCGCGCTACGCGATCGTTATTTTTAATGAAAACGGGAGCGCCGCCTCTGTGGACTGCGCTCCCGTGTTCCGGTCGATTTTGGATTCGTTATATGACGCCGAGATGTTCGAGTAGGATCTTGACGCCGAGGAAAATGAGGATGATGCCGCCCGCGATCTGCGCCTTCTTTTCAAATCGCTTGCCGACAGCGGCGCCGAGTCTGACGCCGAGGGCGGACAGCAGAAAGGTCGTAACGCCGACGACGCCGAAGTTCAGCCAGATGTTTACAGAAGTGTCCATCGCAAGAGCGATGCCGACCGCCAGCGCGTCGATGCTGGTCGCAACGGCCATCGGCAGCATGACCTTCGGGGAGAAGGAGGAATTCGTCCCCTCGTCCTCTTTCCCGAAAAAGGCCTCGCGCAGCATGTTCGCGCCGATGAGCAGCAGCAGCGCGAACGCGACCCAGTGGTCGATCTTTTCAATATAAGCGTGGAACGACGCGCCGAGCAGATACCCGAGAAGGGGCATGAGCGCCTGAAAAGCGCCGAACCAGAGCCCGGCGCACAAAAGATGCTTCGGTTTTACCTGTCTGACGGCGAGTCCCTTGCAAAGGGCCACGGCGAACGCGTCCATCGAAAGGCCGACGCCGAGCAGCAGGGCGGAGAAAAACGCCGTCATCAGAACAGCAGGGACTTGTCTTCGCCGATGCCGACCATGCCGTCGAGATTGTATTTGTTGCCGTCCTCGTCGCAGACGTACCCCCGCAGGGACCCGAACGTGATGTGGTAGTCGATATTGATGACGCCGGTCGTCAATTTCATCAAAAACTCGTCCCCGATGTCAAAGCACAGGTCCACCATGCCGTGCTCATCCTGCACGTGCCACAGGTTTTCGGCTTCGTGGCGGAAGATAACGGGCGTCAGACGCGAAGTGCCGCCCTCGAACCAGATGAGGTTTTCGTTGTAGTCGTCCTGATTGACGCTCTGGTTTCTTGTCAGATTGAAGCCGAAATACTGCTCCTTGCCGTCGATTTCTTTTCTGCCCATCGTGGTGACCCAGTCGTAGTGGGAATCTCTGGGATAATAGCCGCGGTGGTCGTCGATGATGGCGGTCGTCGCCTCGTTTGCGATAAAGCGCTCGCCGTTGTAGTCGAGGTACCCCTCCACGCTAAACAGGTCCTTCTGCGAATAAAGCGGGCGGTTGTCGCCGAAGGGGATCGAGACGATGCTGGGTAAGGAGACGCGCGTCAGCTTGACTCTGTAATCGAGCACGCCGTCCTTTTTGCTCTTGGCGGTGCCGGAGACGATGGCGCGGCCCTTTTCAAACTCGTTGATATAATGGAGTTTGACATTTTTGCTTTTGGCGTAGGTCTCGCTGCCTTTGATCAGGTTTTTCGAGATCACGGCCTTGGACGCCGGGAACAGCATCTCCTGCCAGGAGGTGCATTTTTTTGTGCGCTTGTCGTACAGCACGGTCAAAACGGTGCCGAACAGCGCCATGTCGCACACGGCGGTCAGCAGCACGACCTTGTCAAAGTTGATCTCGGTCGCCTCCCACAGCGTCAGGCGGGATTTATTGAGGCAGTTCGGGAGTTTGGAAGGGCGGTTGGCTTTTAAAAAGTCCATGTTTTTGAATTCGGTCTCGAACGTGCCGAAGTGGCAGTTGCCGGCCGCGTCCACAATGTTTTCGGGGGTCTTTACCGGAAGGCGTTTGTCGGAAAGGATTTTACGAAAGTCCATACTCTCACTCCTGTTTCAGATTTTTATGGATAGTATTGAATAAATCAAGTATAGCAGTTTGCTTATTTTTTGTCAATACATACAAAAACGAAATAAAAACATCTTTGCCGCCGCTTGACAGACGGCGTTTTTTTCGGTATGATACAAAAGAAGGAATATGGGATGGCGAGGGATGGAAATGCAAAAATCCAAACGAACGGGCTCGGCGCCCGCCGGGAAGAAACACAAGGGCGGCAAAATCGTCCTGACGCTCCTCGTCGTTCTTTTGCTTTGCGCCGGGGCGCTCTTTCTTGTCGCCGTCCATGACTGGAAGTCCCCCGTTAAGGACTATGAGGCGTCCAATCCGTATATTACGCCTTACGGG
>CAMVBD010000201.1 GCA_947165615.1 uncultured Clostridia bacterium
ATTTTATTGGGATCATACACGCGGAACCAGTGCGCCTCCTCTACGACGACCCCATCGGAGAGCGTGATCGGGATCTCGGAGGGCTTTGTGCCGACGGAGGGCGTCGGGACCGTGACGGCGACGTTTTTGATCGACGGCTTTACGAACAGCCTTGCCGGCTCCGTAGATTCGTTGATACCGAGTTTTCCGTCCGTCACAACGCAGTAGAATACCACCTCGTTCAGGTCGCTTGTGATCGGGAAGCGCAGTACTTTGGTATCCTGTCCGGTCAGCCCCGGGATGGAGGCAAGCGACATCTCCACGCCGGACTTTTTTGCGTGCCAGTAGTACGTCGGCGCGGGGGATGACAGCTCCACCCGGAAGACGGCCGTCTCGCCGACCTCGCCGACAAAGTCCTCGGGGTTACTGCGGAAGGTCGTCGGCTCGGCAAAGACGATTTTGCTTTCGAGCGTCGTGCCGCCCTTGTCCTTGACGATACAGCGGTAGACGCGGCCGTTATGGTCCTCAATGGACGCCGTGACCGTCAGCATATAATCGGTCTCGCCGGCAAGGTCCTTCCAGGTCAGCCCCGTGAATTTTGTCTCATCATGGCTGCCCGCCTCGGCGCTCTGCCACTGGTAGCGGACGTCCTGTCCGGCGGCGACGCAGCAGAAGGTCGCGTCCATTCCGTAAAGCAGCGGACCGGACCCGTCGGAAGCATAATTGATGACATACGGCTGCCGGGTGATTTTGAGCGTATTCGGCGCCGCCCAGACGGCGTAAAGGGTCGTGTCCTGATCCGGAGCGGTCCAGGTTTCGGGATCGACCTTGTTGACGCCGCCGGCGTCTGTGGCGAAGCCGGTAATCTCAAAGCCGTCGCGGATGAAAGCCCCATAGTGAATCATCGCGCTGAGGTCCGGGTTTCTTCCGACTTCGATCTTAAATGAGTTCGGCTTGTCCGTAAGGGCAGGACTCATCTCCCACTGCATGAGGCCGCCGTTCGGGTCCAGCGTCAGGGTGACGGTCTTGCGCCAAAGGGCGTAAAGGGTCTTGTCCTCCGAAAACGTGATGTTGCGAAGGCTTGAGGAGTTATACTTGAATTCGCCGTCTTTGACCTCCGAAAAGCCGGAAAGCCTGTAGCCGTCGCGGAAAACGGGGGTGTTTGCCAGGCAGTATTCCATGACGTCGGCATTGGAAACCCGGTCATTTTTATCCAGCGCAAGAGTCACGGGCTTTGTCGAGCCGTCCGGGAACACGCCGCCGTTCGGGTCGATCGTCAGAAAATGCTTTTTGTGCCAGATCAGATAGATGGTCGTATCCGAACTGAACGTCCGACTCGTCAGGGTATCAAGAGTAGCAGCGGAGATCGCGTCCTTGTACGTGTTGAAGCCGAGCAGATGGTACCCCTCCCGCGTCGGGCCGTTGCCGTTATAAAGCTGCTGCGTCAGATAGGCACTCTTTGCCACCCTGCCGTCTTTGCCGAGCGTTACGGTAAAGGGGACGGTGGTGCCGTCTCCGAAAACGCCGCCGTTCGGGTCGACCGTCAGTTTCGCGTACGCCTTCCAAACGACGTAAAACGTCGTGTCCTCGGTAAACGTCGTCGAACTGAAGAAGCTGCTGTTCGGCGTATAGGAGGAAGAGGTCGCGTCCTTTGTCTTTGCAAGGCCGACGACGTAATACCCGTCGCGCTTGAGGCCGTACTTTTCGGAGTCGCTTGTGTCAAAGTACGCCGCGGCGGCTGAAGTCGTAATATAATTGCTTGCATTGACCGTAAAGACGGCGGGCGACGTGGAGCCGTTTTTGAACGCGCCGCCGTTGGGGTCAATGGTGACCTTGGGGCGGGAGATCGTCATATTGAGTTTCTGCCAGAAGACCCTGCTGTTCCCGGCAAGCTCCGCCTGCTGACTCATCGTCAGAGAATAATCCTTTTCTGTCTTTTTGCCAAACGCGAGATAGAGCCCGGGGCCTTGCGTGATCACGATCGAGGATTTGCGGATGTTGGAGCCGGACGGGATGCGTGGCTTGTAGGCGAGCGTAAGGTCGATCTTGCCGTCGTTGTTCAGATCCAGTTCATGATTCGCATCCTCATAGGTCGCCGGTACGGGCATGTTTGCGAGCGTCAGCAGCGTATTGAGATACCGCTCAACCAGCCCGAATTTATAATCCGGGTTCGTAACCGTGACAGGCCCGGCGGTAAGATCCAGCTCAGTTGAAAGCGAGTCCGCGAGGTTGAACGCATAGTACAGGATGTAATAGGTGGAAGACTTGTAGTAATATGCGTCTCCTTCGGTTCCCTCCGACAACTGCGTTCCGTTCAGTCGGATCTTGAGATTGTCTTCGAACGTACAGCCGCTGTGTTTGTTGAGCTTGACGGAGACCCAGACCTTGTCGCCGCCCTGCCAGACCGCGGGGCCGTCGCCCCAACTGCCGTTGTTGACCTTCCATGTGACGTACTGGACCGAATACCCGTGGTCGTCGGCGGCGTTGAAGGTGAGCGTATTGTCCGGGATGTTGCCCGCCGCGGGAACGGGGACGCTGAGATCGATGGTGTCGACGTTACCGCGGACCCATGCGTCAAAGAGGAAAACCGCATACTGCGTGGTTCCCCTTTTTTCACCCACGGCGACCACATTTCCGCCCCCCGCATAAGTCGTGCCGTTCCATACCAGCTTGATTTTCGACGGGTCGCCGTCCGGCCACTGATAGCCGTCCGCCGGGCGCCCGACGACCGCCACCTTGACGCCGTAGACGTTGTCCTTCAGCGTCGGCGTGTAGGACCCGCTGGCGTAGGGCGTGTAGGTGCCGTCCGCCTTATAGACATACAGGTTCGCGGCGGTGATCTCGATTTGGCCTTTATACAGGTACGGTTTGGGCTCTTTCATCGGCTCGTAGACCGTGTTTTCATAGGGCCTGTCCAAATTGTAAAGCCAATAACTCCCCGCCTCGATGTCCGTTGCCGCCGAAGCGACGGCCGTGAACAGGATCAGCATCAGCGCCGCGAGCCCGACCACGAGCAGCAGGCGCAGAAGCAGGGATTGTTTCGAGGTCTTCATAATGATCCTTCCTTCCTATTTCATAGTGCAGAATGAATTATCCGTTTCTTCGGTTCCGGCCTTTCTTTTAGAAAATAGAACTACCCATTTCATTATACAAAAATAACCGATGTTTGTCACGGACTTATAAACAAAAATAATGCACAAAGATGAAAAGGGTCTCTTGTGCAGAACAGACAGGGAGACGACAAAAGCGCCCCGATGGACCGGGGCGCGGCAGGCTTTTGACGGAAGATCAACCGATTCCGCTGCGGCTGATAAAATAACCGGGCAGCACGACGAGGGCGAAAAACGCCAGACTGATGAGCGTAAAGGTTTTGACGAACTTTCCGCCCTGTCCGGGGTATTCGCGCACGTAAATGCGGTAATTGATGACGGACGCGAGCGAGCCGATGAGGGAGATGAGCCCGGCGCTGTCCAGCCCGTACAGCAGGGCGCCGACGTTGTCCGCAAACGGATAGAGGACGATGGAGGCGGGGACGTTGGAGATGACCTGACTTAAGAGAATGCTGCCGGCGTATTCGTGCCCCTTGACCGCCTTTTGCAGAAAGGCGGCGACGGTGGGGTTTGCGGCGACGGAGGACGAAAAGACGAAAAAGCAGAAAAAGGTGGCAAGCAGCACGTAGTCCGTTTTCAAGAGCAGACGCCGGTCCGCGATCAGCACCGCCAGCGCGACGACGGCGACGGCGGCGTACCAGTATTGCGTCCGGCTGACGATGACGCCGATGACAAGGGCGAACAGGCACAGATAAACGATGCGCTGCTTTTTGCGGGACGGCTGCCACTCCCCCGCTACGTCCGTCTGCCCGAGATCGGTTTTCAGACGGATATTTTTGCGGTACAAAAACAGCACGAACCCAACCAGCAGCACGGCGGAAATGCCCCAGATGGGGGACATGAAGCGGATAAAGCGCCAGGCGGAAACGCCCGAGCGGCTGTAAATAACCAGGTTTTGCGGGCTGCCGAAGGGGGTCAGGAGCGAGCCGCGCACGGCGGCGATGTTTTCCATGGAGATGACCGGCAGGATGTATTTCTCCTGCTTTGCGGCGCGGAACAGGAGGATGGTGATGGGGACAAAGACGATGAGTGAGACGTCGTTTGTGACGAACATGGACGAGAAGAACACGCCGAACACGAGAAAGAGCGACAGCCCCGCCATGGTGCCGATGCGT
>CAMVBD010000202.1 GCA_947165615.1 uncultured Clostridia bacterium
GTCTTTTGCGAACTGATCGACGGCAGCCCCGAACGCGTCTTTGTCCTGCCCGCTCCGGCTGTATACGTCCCGCCGGTCTCCGGAAAAGCGGGGCTGAAAACCCTCAAAAACTTTTTGGCTACCGCCATGACGCCGGTCGGCGTCTGCAATTATGTTTTCGGCGGCGGCTGGGACTGGCAGGATGAGGGGTCCGGCCCCCAGTCCGTCACGATCGGCATGCCCGCCTCCTGGCCGAACTTTTTCTTCCGGCAGGACGACACCTATTCTTACCGCGACCCCTACGGCGACGAAACGCTGCGGGATAAGGCGCATTCCTACTGCCCCTTCGGTGAATTCAACGAATACTATTACGCCGGGCTCGACTGCGCGGGGTATCTTGCGTGGACCGCCTATAACGTCATGCAGACCCAAAGCGGCCTTCCGGGGTACGTGGTCGGCGGAACGCCGACTGCCCTGTCGTTTTCGGAAAACGGCTGGGGAACCTTTACGCAGACCTTTTCCCCGACGGATTTTTATCCCGGCAGCGTCATGAGCATCAACGGACACGTTTGGATCTGCGTCGGCCGGTGTGACGACGGCAGTATGCTCATTGCCCACGCGTCTCCCACAAAAAGCAAAGCAGGCTGTCCCGGCGGCGGCGTGCAGTTGTCCGCGCTCGGACCGTCCCGGGACTGCCGGGCGTATAAACTCGCGTTTGAATATATGACGCTTTTCTATCCCGCATGGGCTGCCCGCTACGACGTCAGCCTTTTCAGTTACGAGTACTACACGTCCTTTGAGGGGGAAGTCGCGGGACTGTTTACATGGGATCTCGAAAACGGCCCCTTAACCGACCCGGACGGATTCCGGGATTTGTCCGCGGGGCAGATCCTCGCGGAACTGTTCGATTATGAAAGCATTTTGGAAGAGAACGCCTCTTCCGACTCGGATTTGCAGCAGGAAGGAACAAATTATGAAGAAAGCACTGGGACTTAACGATTTCCCGTATTCGCTGGCGCTGCCCGTCGCCTTGCTGATCACGGTCGTCGTACTGTTCTGCGTCACGTTCAGCGAGCGCAGCGAACGAACCGTTCAAAGTGAGGAACTGCCCGCCGTCGTTTTGCTGGACGAATTGGACGCGCGCGATCCCAAAGAAGTCGAGCGCGTGGTCCGCGCGCGTCAGGACGCGGAAAAGAAAGCGCGGGACGAGGCGGAACGGGAATCCATGCGGCAGGAAATGATTTCGGAACTGGAAAACGCCGGCGACAGCATCTGGTCCCGTTTTCGCGATTATGCGGTCCTCGGCGATTCCCGCGCGGTCGGTTTTTATTACTATAAGTTCCTGCAGCGATCCCGCGTCTTTGCCGATGGCGGCGACAGCATCCGGGAGATCAAATCCCATATGGATGAACTGCGGGAACTGGATCCCTCTTATATTTACATTTGTTACGGCCTCAACGACACCGGCGTCGGATACTGGAGCACGGCTGAAGAATACGGTGAAGAGTGCCGCGAGGTCCTCTCCATGCTCAAGGACGCGTTCCCCGAAGCGACCATTGTCGTGTCTTCCACGCTTCCGGCAGAGGAATTTGCCATCCGTCAGAATCCCGTCTGGCGAAAGATCCCGTCGTTCTCCGCCGCAATGAAAGAAGCGTGCGACGAACTCGGCGTCGTATTCGCAGACAACGACGCGCTTGCCGAACGGTATATGGACGAGTACTGGGATGAAGACGGCGTTCATCTGAAACCGGAATTCTATGCCTACTGGGCAACAAACCTGCTCTTGGCGCAGATCGAAGGAGAAGGGCAATGAAAAAATATCGTATTTTGGAGGTCGCGCGGGCTGTTCCGGTTCTTGCGGTCGTTGTGTTCTGGATCGTCTCCTGTTCCGGCAACCGCGTCAGCAAGGCGCCGTTCGAGGACGTCAAGGCTGCGGTGGCCGAGACGGTCGTCATGGATGCTATGCAGGAAGGCGACGACGCGGTCGTCCGTCGGCTTTACGGACTCGATCCCACCGAATTTGAGGGCTCGTGGCTGTTGTGGCCCTTGTCGAATATGGACGCGGAAGAAGTTTTCCTTGTAAAACTAAAGGACGTCTCCGGACAGCAGGCTGTCAAAGACGCCGTCGAAGCGCGCATTGCGACGCAGAAAAAGAGTTTCGACGGATACGGCGTCCGGCAGTTCGATCTGCTCGAAAATCACTGTGTCGTTGAAGTCCGCGGCAATTATGTGCTGTTTGCGGTCGGTGCCACCGCAGAGGACATCCGCTCGGCGTTCCTGTCTGCGATTTAAGGAGGGCAAGTATGGCGTTTCAGCAACTGATCTTTACCCTTCTCATTCTGCCGCTTGCGGTCATCCTGTTCCGGTTTGTGCCGGATCGCGCAAAAAAACCGGTGCTGCTGATCTTCAGCATCTTCTATATCGTATGGGGCAGCGCGGCGGATCTGTTTTACGTCGCGTGCGAGATCGCGTTTAATTATCTGACGGCGATTTTGTTCCTGCGGCTCAAAAAAGACGGCTATAAGCGCTACGCGACGATCGTTTATGTCAGCGGGATCGCGCTGGACCTGGGCTTTTTGGCATACTTCAAATATCTCAACGTCTGGGCGGGCAGCCCGCTGCCGGTCCCCGTCGGCGTCTCTTTCTTTACGTTCTCCCTGCTGTCATTTTTGGCGGACCTGTACCGGGAGCGCGAGACCTTGCCGAATCTTTTGGATTTTTCTCTGTTCGTAACGTTTTTTCCGAAATTCACAAGCGGTCCGATCGTGCGTTTTGTTGATTTCCAGACGCGTCTCAGGACTCTTAAAGTCACACGCGAAAAAACGGAAGCGGGCGTGTCCCGTTATCTCGTCGGTCTTGCCAAAAAAGTCGTTCTGGCGGATTCGCTGACGTTTCTGTTTACGGCGGCAACCTCCGCCGCGGCGCCTTCCGTCCTACTTGCCTGGGGCGGCGCCTTCGCTTATGCGTATCTTCTGTATTTTGACTTCTCCGGGTATTCCGATATGGCCATCGGCGTCGGGCAGATGATGGGGCTTACCATGGACGAAAACTTCCTCTATCCTTACGTCAGCCTCTCGGTCTCCGATTTTTGGCGGCGCTGGCATATCAGCCTCGGCGCCTTCTTCCGGGAGTACGTCTATATCCCGCTCGGCGGCAACCGCAGGGGCGACCGCCGTACGCTTCTCAATCTCCTTGTCGTCTGGCTATTGACCGGGATCTGGCACGGCAGCACCCTCGCCTTTGTTGTGTGGGGCCTTTGGCATTTTGTCTGGATCGCGCTGGAACGCTGGCCGCTGAAAAAGATCCTCGAAAAGATCCCCGGCATCGTGCGGATTCCCTGTACGTTCTTTGTTGTTCTGATCGGATGGGTATTCTTTTTCTCCGGCTCTCTGTCCTCGGCTTTCCGCTATCTCGGCGCCATGGTCGGCGTCGGCGCCGGAACGGATCCCGGCGCTTACGCGGTCCTGTCCTCTCTGCCGCTGCTGCTCGTCTGCGTGCTCGCCGCTCTTCCGCTCGCAAAACCCGTGTCCGTCCGTCTTCGTTCTCTCGTTCCGGCTCTTTATCCCTATCTCCGGGTGCTGTGGTTTACGCTTCTGCTGCTTTTCAGCATCGCGGCCATGGTCGGGAGCACGTACTCATCCTTCCTTTACGCGGGATTTTAAGGAGGCCAAACAATGGAAATGAATCAGAATCCGCGTCCGGTCTCCGAAAGACCGCGCCCCAAAAAGGTTGTCCTGTGGCTGACAAGCCTGTTCCTCGTACTGTCGCTCAGTCTCTCGTTTTTTACGATCGTGAGGCGGGACAGAACGTTCTCCGTCAATGAAAACCGCAGCCTCAGGCAAAAGCCCGCGTTGACTTTCTCGGGACTTCTGGATGGGAGTTATTTCAGCGACCTTTCCGCCTATTTCAACGACCAACTCGGCGGACGCGATATGTGGATGGGCCTGGATCTCTTCACAAAACGCGTCCTCGGCAAAAAAGAAAACGGCGGCGTTTATCTCGGAAAAAAAGGGCAGCTGTACCTGATCCCCGAAGCGCCGAAGGAAGACGCCGTGACCCGCAATGTCGCCGCGATCAACGCTTTCGCAGCCCGTAATGAATCGGTCAACAGTTTTATGCTGATCGTCCCGAACGCCGTTACGGTCCAACCGGCAAACCTTCCGGCGAATGCGCCTGTCCCGGATCAAAACGCTTTCTTACAGGGCGTCGCGTCCT
>CAMVBD010000203.1 GCA_947165615.1 uncultured Clostridia bacterium
CGACTTCGAGATCCGGTTTGCCTAAAGAAACCAAAACGGTCGTGTCTTCGGCAACCCCGAAGACGTCGCGCACTTCGGAAAAAGGAAAAGATGCCGTAAGACCGCTGTGTATAGCGCCCGACGTCGCAAGACAGTCGAATAAAACGGTAAGGCTTCCCTTTATGAGGACTTTATTTCTGATGCAGTTTACTTCTTCGACCTGTATTTTTCCATTCAGCATTGAAAACCCGCTGATTTTGTCCTTTTTATCCGGCAGCGTCAAACGATCGTTGAGACTCAACGTTATTTCTGCCAAAGCTCCTACGGAAAACAGATCGGAATGGAACACGTGCCGCTGAACGGCAGGCTCCTTCTCTGCGTCGGGAATGTTTTTCTCCGAAAGACGGTAAACCTCCGCCTGTACGGTTGAAATGGCTTTGAGTTCGATCCTTCTGGGAGCGAGTGCACGGAAATGCAGGTTCCCGGGCAAAAACGTGATACGACAAACATCCGCCGCGTCAAAAGCGCCGCCGGTTATGTTTTTGGTAAACTTCTGCGGACTTGAATAACTGGTCAGGATATTATCATCGCTGACGTATATCAGGGTAAAGGTCGCCTTCCCGCCGCAGCTGATCCGGTCCGCGGTCAGAACAACGGATTCTTCGGCGTAAGAGACGCGGCAGTCCAGGATTTTTGAGACCTCCGGGAAATACTCCGGCAAGATCATTTCGGTTTCGACGACAAGTTCTTCGTTTGCGGCAAACACAGGGTCGACCAGTCTGATGCTTTTTTCCATATGAACGCTCCTTTTTTCTGATTCACCCTATGTTTATGCCCGGTTTTCGCGCTTTATTCCTTGACAAACCCGCCGGGAATGATTAAAATCAAAGAAAAACCGAATCGCAAAGGAGCATGTATATGAAACAGATACCGAAGCGCAGTGAAGTCGCCCCGCAGGATACCTGGGATCTGACGGATATTTTCGAGAGCGACGAGGCCTGGCGCAAGGAATACGACGCGCTCAACGCCCTGACCGAAACGCTTGCCGCTTTTCAGGGAAAACTTTCAAAAAGCGCGAAGGACCTTCTTTCCTATTTCCGTCTGCAGGACGAACTGACCGTCCGGATGTCGGAGCTGTACGGCTACGCGAGCTGCAAGGGCGACGAGGACACCGGAAACAGTTACTATCAGGATCTCCGGGGAAAAGCCATGAGCACCGTCGTTGCTCTGTCCACCGCCTCCGCGTTCGCTGTGCCGGAGATCATGAGCATCCCGGACGGGACGCTGGACGCGTTTTATAAAGAAGAACCGGAACTTGAGACGTACCGCAGAAGCCTGTACGTTATCCGCCGTCGCGCCGCGCACATTCTCTCTCCCGAGTGCGAAGCCCTGCTTGCGGCCGCCGGAGAGATGGCGGACGCGCCCGACAACATCGGCAGCACACTGAGAAACGCCGAGCTCAAATTCCCGAATGTGACCGATCCCGACGGTAACGTTCGGCAGCTGACCGGCGGCAGTTTTGTTCCGCTGCTGGAAAATCCCGATCAAAACTTCCGCAAGGTCGTGTTCGAGACCTACTATAACCGCCTCGGCGAATTCCAGAACACCATCGCCGCGACGCTTAACGGCCAGTTTAAACAACTGATTTTCTTTGCTGACGCGAGAAAGTACTGCTCCACGCTGGAAGCCGCGCTCGATTCGCACGAGATCCCGACCGAGGTCTACACAAATCTCATCGAAGCCGTCCATCAGAATCTGGATAAAATGTACCGCTACGTCGCCCTGCGCAAAAAGATGCTGGGCGTGGAGGAAGTCCACATTTACGACGTTTATACTCCCATCGTCGCGGACGCGGCGAATGAGATCTCCTTTGAACAGGCCAAGGAGACGGTGCTGGAGGCCCTGCACGTCCTCGGCGACGACTACGTGGCGCTTCTCAAAGAGGGCTTCGAGCACCGCTGGATCGACGTCTATGAAAATGAGGGCAAGCGCGGCGGCGCCTATTCCTCCGGCAACGCCTTCCCGCACCCGTACGTCCTTTTGAACCACAAAGACAATCTCGACTCCATGTTCACGCTGGCGCATGAAATGGGACACGCGCTGCACTCCTACCACTCCTGTAAATACCAGCCCGTCTCCACAAGCGACTACGTCATATTCGTTGCGGAGGTAGCCTCCACCGTCAACGAGGTCCTTTTGATGCGCCATCTGCTTGGCAAGACGACCGACAACAAGCAGCGGGCTTATCTCATCAACCATTTCCTTGACCAGTTTAAGGGCACGATCTATCGCCAGACCATGTTCGCCGAGTTTGAAATGGAAATGGGCAAAATGGCGGAAAGCGGCATGTCGCTGACGGCCGACGCGCTGAATGAAAAGTATTACGCGCTCAACAAGCTCTATTTCGGCCCCGATATGGTCATGGACGACGGCATCAAGCTCGAATGGGCAAGGATCCCGCATTTCTTCTACAACTATTACGTCTTCCAGTACGCGACGGGCTTCTCCGCCGCCGTCGCCATCGCAAACCGCATTCTGACCGAAGGCGAACCGGCAGTAAAGGATTACAAGAAATTCCTGTCCGGCGGCAGCAGCACCGACCCCATTTCCCTTTTGAAGATTGCGGGCGTCGACATGAGCAGCCCGAAGCCGGTCAACGACGCGCTTTCTCTCTTCGGCGAGCTGATCGGGGAGCTGGAAAGCATGGAGCTGTAAACCGATCCATCATATAATCAAAGAGCACTTCCGGGATTCGGGAGTGCTCTTTTTTCGGTGGTCATGCTTCGGGTTTTGCGTCGTCCGCGGAAAGCGTCGCGCCGGCGGAGGGCAGCGTTTTGGTGCGGTAGCGCGTCGGTTTTGCGAAGCGCCCGTCCGCGTAGTCCTCGACAGATGAAAGCGTCTGATTCTTTTTGAGCGTCATGACGGCGACGCCCTGCGTATCCTTGGTGGTCTTGGAGGCGATGGCGCCGGAATGGAACAGGAGCACACGTCCGGCGGAGCTTGTCAGCACGTATTCCCCGTCCTCGGGCGCATAGCGGATCCCCGCAAGCGGAGAGCGGTCGGAATAGGCCTTGATAAGTTTTTTGCGGTTCGTCTTTGTCTCATAGGCGGAAACGTCGACCTTGGCGACCTTTCCGTTTTGATAGAAGAACAGCATATAGCCCTTGTATTCGCGTACGACCGCCATATAGACCGCCGTCTCGCCCTCGTCCATACCGCACTTGGAGGCCACAAAATCGCCGAGGGTGCTGGCCTTGCACTCTTCAAAGTCGGAGGCGCGCATCTTATAGACCTGGCACTGATTCGTAAAGAACAGCAGTTCGTCCGAGTTGCTGCCCTCAACGGTCAGGATCACCTCGTCGCCCTCCTTGAGTTTATGTCCCGCCGTGCTCATACGCCAGGACTGCGGAGAGATTTTTTTGAAGTACCCCTCGCGCGTGAAGAACAGCATGACGGGCGTATCGTCGACCGTTGTTTCCTCCGGGACCTCGGGAATGTCGTCCTCGTACAAGATCTGCGTCTTTCGCTCGCGGCCGTACTTTTTGATGACGTCCTGCAGTTCCCCGACGATGATCCGCTTGACGCGGTGCTTGTTTTTGAGGATATCGCGCATATCCTCAATGGATTTCTGCAAGCCTTCGATTTCTTCCAGGCGGTTCAGGATATACTCCCGGTTCAGGTGGCGCAGCTTGATCTCCGCCACGTATTCCGCCTGCGTCTCGTCAATGCCGAAGCCGATCATCAGGTTCGGCACCACGTCCGCTTCCTCTTCCGTCTCCCGAACGATCTTGATGGCCTTGTCAATATCCAGCAAAATCTTTTGCAGGCCGAGCAGGAGGTGCAGCTTATCCTCGGCTTTTTTCAGATCGAATACCGTGCGGTTGGATACGCACTGCATCCGGAACGCGATCCACTCCTGCAGCAGCTCGCCGACGCCGAGCGTCATGGGCGTGCCGCCGATGAGGACGTTGAAGTTGCAGGGAAACGGATCCTCAAGCGGCGTCTTTTTGAACAGGAACTGCATGACCTTTTCGGGGTCCGCGCCGCGCTTGAGGTCCACGGTGATCTTAAGACCGGTCTTGTCCGTTTCGTCGCGGATGTCGCTGATCTCCTTGAGTTTTCCGGCCTTGACGTGTTCGATGACTTTGTCAATGATCGCTTCCGAGGTCGTTGTCGGCGGGATC
>CAMVBD010000204.1 GCA_947165615.1 uncultured Clostridia bacterium
CATATAGGACGTATGGAACGCCGGATACCGGTCATTTTATCTTGGTTAAAGGGTTTGCTTATAATCCATATATCAATCCCAGTATTTATGATGTAATATTTAACGATCCCTATGATGGAGTATGTTATACACAATATACTTTTTCTCAACTTGACTACGGATGCGCCAGTCTGACAGGGTATTACGTGTATCATCAATAAAAGGAGAAATATCGAAATGAAGCACAAGTTTTTTAGCGCATGTTGGATTCTAGTATTGAGCATTTGCTTATGTTCGTGCGCTTCCAAACCCCAAAAACCTGTGGAACAAATCTCGGAAACGGAGAGTCAGACGGAATCCGAACCGGAAAGCATTACAGAATCTGAGGCAAACAAACTTGTCAAAGAAGAAATTCCTTTATTCCAAAATATCAAACTTACAAAACCGACCGAGTCTTTCGATGTTTTGGATGTTTCGGAAAGCGCATATCTGACTGTGGTTCATGTGATTCATGCCGCCAATGGGGAAAGTGATGAACAGCGTACCGCGACGTCAACGGTTTATTTGATTTCCAAAGACGACTGCTCCGTTCAGAATAAATGGGATCTGTATGAGGACGGAATGCTGTGTATTGACGGCGTTCTGACAGACAGCGGGATCGTTTTGGGTTGCAGGCAAACTGTTATGCAGGACACGGGCAGAAAGTACGAAATTCGAACGTATGCGCCTGAAACCAACGAATACACGGTCGTCAAAGAAGGAGAGTGCACAGAACTCGGGAAGATGGCGCATCTGGCAGATAATCGAATCCTCTATTCCGTATACGCCGAAGATGTGCTGGATCTGATTTGTATGGAGAACGAGGAAGTCGTTTATGAAAAACCCTTTGAACTCCCCAAAAACGCTGTTTTGGATGACAGCGTAAGCGTGTCGGACGGGGAGTATGTTTTTACGGTTAACTTAGCCGGAGGCAGAGACAATGTATTTCTTTATGGCAGCGCCGACAGAGAACCGGAGCCATTGGTTTTGTCGGAAAGCGGATACACACCTTTAGAATGCGTTTTGTTGGACGGCAGACTTTTGACCATGCGGACAGAACAGGCGTTAACGGGAAGAATAAGCAGTCATTTTGCGCTGTTTGACACAAACGGAAAATTGCTTGATAAAACTGTGTTCGGGGCGGATGAGGCAAGGGCGCAAGGTACGTCTTATCTTGTTGCTTGCAAAGGATTTGCGGTTACGCTCAGAAGCCGCGGAACAGATGACGGGGGTGTCTACACAACGCTGCCGATTCAGATACAGAATGATAAGATCGTTTTCATGGAACGCCCTGGAGATAATGCGGCGTATAAAAAATACATTGCCGACGGGGAATCCATGATATCATACTCTGTTGCAAGTGTCGGCGGATTGTCTGCCGTACGGTTTTCTCCGTAAGAAAACTGAACTATAAAAGTTCCCTCCCGGTTAATCCGGCATAAGGAGACATCATGAAAACTATAGAAATCATCTTCCTATTGTTGACTGTTCTGTTTGGAATCATGATTCATATTTCGGGAATCTTTTCTCCTTCCGACGAAACTGTCCTTGCTCTTCCGAATTTTCTTCTTCTCGCATACCTTGCAGTTAAGGTTCTGCTTCTGTCAAAAAGAGTCACAAACATAGAAGATCAGAATCACTCCAGTGCATCAAAAAAAGACGATCGAATGTAATAAAAACAAATGCGTTCGAAAACAGTTTTAGTCAATACTTTAATTCGGTCGGAACATGGAAAATTGTTGTTGTCGGAACGGGTCTGCCAAGTTTTACCTTTACTGTAAGAGTTGTATAAAAATGGAGGGGCATATGTTCAACAAAATAAAACAAGTCCTGTTTATATGGATTCTTTTCGGTTTTTGTTTTCTATGTGCTTGCCAATCGGTTCCCGCACAGGAGAAGCCGAGCGGGGAGGGGGCTTTCTCTCAGCATTCCGAGTCAGCCGGTGAAGCGGAACCTGGGACCCCCGACACTGTAACAGAGCGGTCCGGAGAAAGCCAATCGTCTGAGAATGAGACGGCGCAATTATCTGAAAATGAGATCGAGCAAATCGAAGCGTATTTTAACAAAAACCTCAAAGCTTGGCTTGAACAGGAGCGCCCTCTGCTCGATGCGTCTCAATACGACGAACCCTGCGATTTTACGCTGATCGACGTAATCGCGTTTGAGGAAACGAATGAGACCGCGCGCATGAGGCAAATGGAGACGTACAAGGAATACGAGGATACGTTGAAAGCCGTAACGGTGAATGTGATCCTGATGCCAAACAATGAAACGACGGCACAGCTGGCGATGGCGCTTGGCGCCGATCAGGAGTTCGATATGCTTCGTACCGCTTTCCCGGACGCTCGGATACCGGACGGCGCGTTCAGACTGCATAAGGTTGGTTTTATCGCGCAGGACGGCTCTGAATGGATCTGCGAACTGACCGCAACCGGTTTCTGAAAGCGACCCTTTCTGATGCACATAAAGATAAAACGTTTGGTTCCGCTTGCGGGCTTCCGAGCTGTTTATGACCGACGTCCCGCAGCCGTGCAGGCAGAGAATTCCGAAAGCTGCACGTTTTTTCTTCGCATGATTTTTTCTCCGTTTTTATGGAAAACCTGGTTGCTTTCAACTCCAATGATACCATAAAAACGGAGAAAAATCAGTTGGATTTTTACGCGAGTCGGTCAGCCCTCCGATAAAGACGGAGGGTTGAATTTTTTTGAATGAAATATAATTAGTGTAAAAAATTATATAAATGTCTTGACAAAAGTTTGCGGCAGTGCTATAATGACCTTAGAACACAGAAAGAAGGGATCATATGAAAAAGACCCTGTACAGCTTGATGCTCGACGACAACGTCATGCGGCAGGCGGACCAAATGGCGCACCGGCTGGGCCTGACGCGCTCGGCATACGTCAATCAGGTGCTGGCCGAGGCCGTGGGGTACGTCACCCCCATGCGGCGCATCAACAGCATTTTTGAGGCGGTGGAGTCCCTGCTGCTGCCGTCACCCGAGCTCGTGCCGTTTTTTACCCCCAACACGGGGCTCATGAGCATGAAGAGCTCGCTCGAATACAAATACCGCCCGACCGTCAAATACGAGGTCACGCTTTCGGAGGACCCGTCGCCGACGCTCGGCACGCTGGACGTCATCTTCCGCACGCAGTCGAGGGACCTTATCTCCGACCTGACGTCTTTTTTCCGGCTTTGGAAGGGGATCGAGGACCGCTGCTTCCCCGGCAAAATCGCCTACGCGCTGTACGACGGACGGCTGGAGCGTTCGCTCCGCCTGCCCGAGACGGACGTCTCCGCCGAGGACGTCGCCGAGGCCATCACCTCTTACGTTTCGCTGTTTGACCGGTGCCTGAAGGGCTATATCGCCGGGCACATGGACGAGACGGATATCGAACGCGCCTACCGCGCCGCGCTCGGAAACCGGAAAGTGCTGATCTGACACCCGCCTCCAAAGGCGGCCCGAAAGGAGGACTCTTATGAACACCCAAAATTATACGCAAAAAACCATAGAAGCCATCAACACCGCAATTTCGATGGCAAAGGAAAACCGCAATACGCTCTTGGAGCCGGCACATTTGCTTTACGCCCTGCTCGATCAGGACGGCGGGCTGATCCCGAACCTGCTTTCCAAAATGGGCGCGGACGTCAACGCCATGCTGTCCGAGACCGACACGCTGATCAACAGCCTGCCCCGCGCGGCGGGGGAGACGTCCCTGTCCGCGTCTTCTGATTTTTCAAAACTGACCGACTCCGCCGAAAGGGAGGCCAAAAAGGCCGGGGACGAGTACGTCAGCGTCGAGCATCTGCTGTTGGGCTTTTTCGATCTGCCAGCAAGAAATGAAGCGCGAAAGATTTTGTCCGACCACGCCGTCACAAAGCAGACGTTTTCGGCGGCGCTGTCCAAGGTCAAGTCCGGTCCCGTGACCGGCGACAACCCCGAGGGGACCTATGACGCGCTGTCCAAATACGGCACCGACCTTGTAAAACGCGCCCGCGAAAACGAACTTGACCCCGTCATCGGCCGCGACGCCGAGATCCGCAACGTCATCCGCATCCTGTCCCGCAAGACCAAAAACAACCCCGTCCTCATCGGCGAGCCCGGCGTCGGCAAGACCGCCATCGCCGAGGGGCTCGCCCAGC
>CAMVBD010000205.1 GCA_947165615.1 uncultured Clostridia bacterium
ACCCTCTTCATCCAGCCCGATCATGGTCACGTCATAGATAAGATCTCCGTAGACGGCAACGCTCACGCCCTTGTCCGCGTAGCACAACAGATCCGTAACGTCGACGAACAGATACAGGACGCCGTCCTCCTCGTACGCCTTCGACATACCGGTCTCTCTCTCCGCCTTAAGATACTGCGTGGCGCCATTCGGCCAGGCCGTATGGATCAGCGCACTCGCGTTGATTTCGGCGTGTGAAAGCGAATTCGGATCGTTGGGATTGCCGTGCCAGACGATGGGGCCGCCGTCTAAGCGAGAAACAGTCACCACCGCGTAGGTGCCCGTCACGTCGCGGCTGATCGTATCTCCGGTCACGTAAAAAGCGCCGTCCCGGAACTCGTTTCGGTAAAAGGTTCCGTCGCGGAATTCATCCGCCTCCAGCAGGCACTCGAGGGTAACGGCGTAGCCGTCGGTCTCAATCGTATTGTTGACGACGACAGCGCCCGAATCGTTCGAATAATCCGGAGGCAAAATTCTGATCATCCTGTCCGACAGCGTCAGCCCGGTCTTTTCCTTGACCTTTGTGTAGTCGATCGGCAGGCGAAGGAGCCCGGACGCCGCGACGCCGACAGCGGTCAGCGTAACCAGAATTGCCGCCACAAGGATCACGGCAAAGCGTTTATTATTCTTTTTCGGTTTCATCGTTTTTGTTCCTTTCTCCGCCGCGCGGCTCAGAACGGCGGCTTTCACGGTTTGTGTAAATTCTTCCGATGCTGAAACGTCTCTTCGGGAGGCGACGATCCGCTCGACGTCGGAAGCGTCGAGGCTGTCAAGCAGCAGGGCAATTTCCCGATCAGACATGATTACTCTCCTTCCCGCAGACTGCGGCGCAGTTTTTCGAGGGCGCGGCGGCATCGTTTTGTGACCGCGTTTTCCGTCAGCCCCAGTTTTAACCCGATTTCGGCGTAAGACTGCGCAAAATAGAATCGGCGAAAAACGATGGTCGCGTCCGGCTCTCCGAGGGCAATCACGGCCGAAACCAGCCGCTGCCGCGCTTCCTTTTTCAGAACCGCCGTTTCGGCGTCCTCCGGGGACGGCAGAACGGCGTCTTCCAGCGGCAGGGCTTCCCCGCCGCGGCGTGTCTTTGTTCGGAGGCGGTCGATGGCGCAGCGCCTTGAAAGCGTGATCACATAGGAAGCCAGCGTCCCCTTTGATTCGTCGAGCCGGTCTCTGGAGACGTAGACCCGATAAAACACATCGCTGACGATCTCCTCGCGGTCTTCTTCGCACAGCGCGTCGCCGCCGGTCTGCCGGACTGTTTTTTGTGCCAACGCGCCGTACGCCCGTATGATGGCTTCGATCCCCTTTTCGGGATCCAGGCGCAAAAGCGCAAGCAAATCGCTCCGGTCCATACACATCCTCTTTCTGTGAATTGCAATTCACCCATAATAACGATAAAAAACATAAAATCAGCCAAATCCACTTTTTATTTTACAGAATGCACGCAATGAATGCAATGGCAAGCGACGTCAAAAGAGCCGGAGGCGAAACCTCCGGCTCTTTTGCTATGAGGGTGAACAGGTCAATCGGTGGGGGTAAAGGTGTAGGGCAGGCTTTCCGCCAGGACGAAGGGGCGCTCGGCGATGAGTTCCGCCTGCCGGGCGGGGTCCGCAAGGCTTTTGTCCACGGGCAGCCCGAAGATCGCAAGCGGGGCGCGGGCTTTGTCCGTAAACACGGGGACGCCGTTTTCGTCGAGACCGATCTCCTCCGCGGTATAGATCATATTGCCGTAGACCGCAAGGCTGAGGCCCTTGTCGGCAAAGCACAGGAAATCGGTGATATCGACGAAGAGGTACAGGACGTTTTCCTCCGCGTAGTGCATCGTGATGCCGGTCTCGCGCTCCAACGTCATCATCCCGTAGGTGTTGATGTTGGGCTTGTAGCCGTTGACAAGAGGCGCCGCGCCGATGGTCGCGCCCGTGAAGGACTTTTCGTCGTCGCCGTACCAGATGGGCCCGCCGTCGTCGCGGGTGACGGTCACGACCGCGTAGGTGCCGGACACGTCGCCCTCCAGATGCTCGCCGTCGATCGTGACGTTGCGGTAATTGTCCGCCTGAATGATCCCTTCCAGCGTCACGGTATAGCCGTTGACGTTGACGGTCTTGTTGGCGACGATGATGTCGCCGTCTTCGGCCTCGTCTTCCCGGACGACGCGTTTGAAGTTGTCCGACAGCTTGAGACTGAACTGCTCCTCGACCTTTTCATAATCGAGCGGCAGGCGGAACAGTCTTGCCGCGCCGACGCCGGTGGCGGTCAGGACCAGCAGGATGGCGGCGACAAGGATCGCCGTAAAGCGCTTTTTGTTTTGGATTTTTTCCATGGGGACTTCTCCTTTCCGTTCGGCTTGACGCAGCACCCGTTCGGTCAGGCGACGGGTCGTTTTTTCGTCCGCCGAAACGTCGACGCCGGCCGCCGTCAGCGTTTCAAGGTCCTCCCCGTCCAGAGACTGCAGCAGAGCCTCCAGTTTGTTTTCGGTAAACACCTCAGTCTCCTCCTTCCATGATCTGCCGAAGTTTTTTGAGGGCTTTGACGCCGCGCTTGTTGGCGGCGTTTTTGGTCAGCCCCAGCCGTTTGCCGATCTGGGCGTACGTTTCGCCGAGATAATACCGGCGATAGACGATCGTCGAGTCGGGCGGTCCGAGCGACGCGATCGCCGCCACCAGCCGTCGGCGCTGTTCTTCCCCGAGGACCCGGTCCTCCGGCGACTGCCCGGCGTCGGACAAAAGCCCTTCGTCCAGCGGCAGCGGCGTTTTGGCGGGGTCTCCCCTTTTTCGCAGCGCGTCGACGGCGCGGCGGCGGGACAGCGTGATGACGTAGGTCGCAAGGCTCCCCTTTTCGGGGTCGAGGACGTCCCGGTCTTTGTAGACCTGATAAAAGACGTCGCCGACCAGTTCCTCCAGGTCTTCCTTCGTCACGACAGCCCCCGCAAGGCGCAGGATCGTTTTTTGGGACAGAGCCGAAAACGCGGATATGACCGCGCTTATCCCTTTTTCGGGATCGCGGCGCAAAAACTCCAGCAGTTCGGTTTGCGTCATAGTGCATCTCTCTTTCGTGAATTGCAATTCACCATTATATTCGCAAAAAACAGAAAAAAGCGCCCGCTGAAATAAAAAAACGGCAGTCCGGAGGATCGGATCGCCGTTTTGCGAAGGATTCAGTCTTCTTCCGGTTCTTCGGAAGGTTCGGCTTCTGTCGTTTCGGGGTCTTCCGAAGACGCCTGTTCCGACGGCGCTTCGGACGGTTCCTCGACCGGAGCGGAAGCGGCAGGATTCAAAAGGGCGGCCGCCGCCAGAAACTGCGCGTCGCTTTTGAGGTCCATGTCGTCGATGTGCGACCGGACGACCGCGGAAACGGAGCGCTGCACGTCCGGTGCAAGACCGGTCTCGTCAAGGTCTTCTCCGCCGTGCGTCAGCGCCCTGCCCACAGGCAGGATGACCGCCCCGGCGCTTTCGAGCTCAAAGGCCTTTTGCACGATGCAAACGCCGGCGGTCCGCTCGCCCACCAGTTTTGCAAGTTCCAGTTCCTGCAAAACGGCGGCAAAGATTTCGGCGGCGCCGGAGGTCGTGCGGTCGGTCAGGACGGCAAGCGGCAGCGCAAAAGCTTCGCCCGTCGCCTGAAACGTGTCCGTCACGGCGCCGTTTTTATCAACGGCCGTAAACAGCGGCGCGCCGGGATCGGCGGATGCGGGGACGAACAGGTCCAGCGTTTTGGCGCACTCGGCGTAATGGAAGCCCGCCGAACCGCGCAGATCCAGCACAAGGCCCGCGATTTTTTGCGCGGAAAGGTCGTTGACGGCAGCCCGAACTTCATCGGGCGTCGATTCAAAAAAGCCCCGGATGCGCAGATAGCCCACGCCGTTTTCGACCGAGGTATCAATGGCGTCGGTCCGGAAGGTCTTTTCGACGGTGACTGTGACGTCTTGGGCCGCGTCGCCGTTAAAATACCGGACCTGAACGCTTTGCGGCAGGGGGCCGGTCAGTTTTTCGGTCAGTTTTTCGCGGTTTTCGGGCGTGACGCCCTGCGTGTCCACAGCCGTGATGCGGCTGCCTGCCCGGATACCCAGCCGGAACGCGGAGGAATCGGGAGAGACTTCGGTCACAA
>CAMVBD010000206.1 GCA_947165615.1 uncultured Clostridia bacterium
GTTGACGATGGACACGCCGGACACCTGCTCGGTGCCGAGCGTGCCGACCATGATGTTGTCGAGCATGCTGACGAGATTCGTGATGAGATTCTGCAGCATGATCGGCAGGGCGACCGTGAGCGCCATTTTATAAAAGGCGCGGTCGCCGACGTATTTTTTCAGCATAGTTAATCGGGGTCCGCGGTTCTTTGCCGCGGCTCAAATTCCTTTCCTGTGATAAAGAACGTGTACGTAGGGTACGGTGTCGGCGGGGCCTCTGTCCAGTTCCTCCCGGACAAAGGCGTCGCGGGAAAACCGCGGGAACCAGGCGTCCGCCTCGGGGTCCTCGGCGTCGGCCTCGGTCAGATACAGCCGGTCCGCAAGGCTCAGAAACGCGCGGTAGATCTGCCCGCCGCCGATGACAAAGACCTCCCCGGCGTCGCCGCAGAGGGACAAAGCCTGTCCCGGAGACGACGCGGTCAAGACGCCGTCCGCCGAAAACGAGGGGTCGCGCGTGACGACGATGTTTTGGCGCCCCGGCAAGGGAGCGGGCAGGCTTTGAAAGGTCTTTCTGCCCATAATGACCGGACGCCCCATGGTGACGCGCTTAAAAAAGGGCAGATCCCCCTTCAGGCGCCAGATGAGCCCGTTATTTTTGCCGAGTTCGCCGTTTTTGCCGACGGCGGCGATCATGGATACGATCATAAAGTCCTTCCTCCCGAACCGGCGTTTCGCGTCCGGCTGATTTTGCCCGTTTTTTCTCGCGTGCGCCCGCCGCGTGAAACGCGGCTTACTGCGCGATCGGAAAGCGGATCTTGCCCATGTGCTCGTAACCGATGAGTTTGACGTCCTTGCAGTCCGCGGAGTGATCGAAATCGAAGAAATCGGCGACGTCGGGATTCAGCCAAAGCTTCGGCGCGGGGAGGTGTCCCTTTTCGTCAAAGCGGGCGATCTGCTCCCTGACGCCTTCGATCTGGTTGACGTAAATATGCGCGTCCTTGATGGACCAATAGAGATGCCCCGGGGTCAGGCCGCAGGTTTTTGCGAGCATATAGAGGAGCGTCGCGTACTGCGTCACGTTGAAGGGCAGGCCCAGCGGTACGTCGCAGGAGCGCTGATGCACCCAGGCGGAGAGTTTGCCGTCGGTGACGTCCCACTCGCTGGACCAGACGCAGGACGGCAGCACCGCCGTCGGCAGATAGTCGTTCTGCCACAGGGACATGACCATGCGGCGATCCTCCCGGTGGTTTTTGAGTTTGTCGATGAGACCCTGCGTCAGACCGAATTTACGGACGATCCAGCCGTAGGCGGTGCCGATGGTGTGCGCCCACTCCCTGCCGAATTCACGGGTGACGGTCTGCTTGACAAGCTGCCCGTCGGGTCCCGGCAGCATCTGCTCGGCGCGCCAGAAGCCCTCGTCGTCGATCTCCCACTCGTCCCAGATGTGGACGTTTCGCTCCTGGAGCCAGCGCACGTCGTTGGACTGCACCTGATAGATCCACAGCATTTCCAGCACCGCCTGCCGGATGAAAAGCTGTTTGGTGGTCAGAATCGGATATTCCTTTTCGAGATCGAGATCAAACTGCCAGGCAGGGATCTTGATCGTGTCGATCCCGGTGCGGTTTTTGACCCGCACACCGTCCGAAAGGATCTTTTTGCATAAGCCGATGTAATCGACGTCCCACTGCGACATGGTTCATTCCTCCCGCTGTTATTTCAGTTTATTGTATCATAGGCGACATGGAAAAGCAAGACTTTTCGGTTTTTCCGGGCGCGGCGCCGCCGAAATCGCGCTTTACATTTCGTACGGGATTTGGTATACTGAAAA
This sequence comes from uncultured Clostridia bacterium, assembly GCA_947165615.1. Lineage (GTDB taxonomy): Bacteria > Bacillota > Clostridia > Oscillospirales > Acutalibacteraceae > RUG806. The sequence goes on from CAMVBD010000206.1 coordinate 1,808, forward strand.
CAGAAACCGAAAAGGAGGGAAAGCCATGCAGACGCCGGACGTCGACATCCAGTACTTAAAGGGCGTTGGGGAAAAACGCGCCGCGCTGTTCAGAAAGCTCGGCGTCAACACGGTCCGGGACCTGCTGTACGATTTCCCCTTCCGGTACGACGACCTGAGAAATCCCGTGCCGTTTACGGACCTGGTCCCCGGTGAAACGCAGTGCGTCCGGGGCAGCATCGCCTTTCGTCCGTCGCAGGGCAAAACGCCCGGCGGCATGCTCATTACCAAGGCGACCGTCACGGACGGCCTGAGATACCTGTTTTTGACCTATTTCAACAACCGCTTTATTTATAAGGACCTTTTGGACGAAGAGACCGAATTCCTGTTTTACGGGAAAGTGGAACTCGACCGCGAGGGACGCTTTTGCATGGCAGCCCCGAAAATGTTCAGGGCCGAGGGCAATGACACCCTGCACCCCGTTTACCACGCGACCGAGGGGCTGTCCTCCAAGGTCATTGCGGGGACGGTGCGCACGGCGCTGGACCTGTTCGGGGATTCGCTCGGCGATCCGCTGTCGGCGGACACGCGGACAAAATACGGGCTACCGCCCTTAAAGGACGCCTTGCGGCGCATCCATTTTCCGAAATCGGAAGAGGACCTTGCGGCGGCAAGACGGCGGCTGATTTACGACGAACTGCTGGTATTGCAGCTTGGGATCTTAAAAGAAGGACAGGAGATCCCCTCCGAAAACGTGCGCGCCGTGTCCGACGCGCCGCTGGAAGACTTTTTTGCCCGCCTCCCCTTTTCTCCGACCGGGGCGCAGAGACGCGCCGCGGCGGAATGCCTGTCGGACATGGGGGACGACTGCCGCCCCATGCGAAGGCTGCTGCAGGGGGACGTCGGCAGCGGCAAGACCGCCGTCGCGGCGGCGCTTGTCTGGTGTACGGCAAAGGCCGGGTACCAGAGCGTGCTGATGGCGCCGACCGAGGTGCTGGCAAACCAGCACTACAAGACCTTTTTGCGCTTTTTTGAGGGGACACAGGTGCAGGTGCGCCTTTTGACCGGCAGCACGAAAGCAAAAGAGCGGCGTGAGACGCTGTCCTTGCTGGAATCGGGCGCCGTCGACCTGCTGATCGGCACGCACGCCGTCATTACCGAAGACGTCCGCTTTCACGATCTTGCGCTCGCCGTGACGGACGAGCAGCACCGTTTCGGCGTCAACCAGCGCGGGGCGCTGTCCGGCAAGGGGCTGTCGCCCCACGTGCTCGTGATGTCCGCCACGCCCATCCCGCGCACGCTTTCACTGATCATTTACGGCGACCTGAAGATTTCCGTTTTGGACGAAAAACCCGCCGGGCGGCAGGAGATCGACACCTTCGCGGTTGACCCCTCTTACCGCGAGCGCATCTACGCCTTTGTCAAAAAACAGGTCGACGCCGGTCGGCAGGCCTACATCGTCTGTCCGCTTGCCGAAGAGCAGGAAGATGAAGACGAGGCTGTCTTCGGGACGAAAGCGCGCCTGTCCGCCGAAGGCTACCGCAAGGAACTGTCCGAGGGCGTTTTCAGGGGCTACAGCACCGCCCTTCTGCACGGCAAAATGAAGCCGAAGCAAAAGGACGCCGTCATGGCGGACTTTGCCGCCGGGCTCACGCAGATCCTCATCTGCACCGTCGTGATCGAAGTCGGCGTGGACGTGCCCAACGCCAACCTCATTGTGATCGAAAACGCCGAGAGCTTCGGTCTGTCGCAGCTTCATCAGCTGCGTGGGCGCGTGGGGCGCGGGACCGAAAAGTCCTACTGCATTCTCATCAGCGACGCGGAAGGTGAAAAGGCCAAGGAGCGCTTTGGCATTATGACCGAGACCAACGACGGCTTTCAGATCGCCGAGCGCGATCTGGAGCTGCGCGGCCCCGGCGACTTTTTCGGGGCGCGGCAATCGGGGCTGCCGGACCTCAGGCTTGCAAATCTGATGACCGACTCCCGCGTGCTGTATACCGCCCAGCGGGACGCCAAGGCCATTCTGGACCGGGACCCGGCTTTGACGGACCCGTCGCACGCGGCGTTAAAAAAAGCCGTCAACCGACTGTTTGCAGAGATCTCCTGACCGGTTTTCGGCGCGTACTTTTATAGGACCGGCAAAAAGAGATTTGCGGACAGATGTTTTTAGATGATGCAGGACCGGCAGTAAAATGTTGGGAAGACCGTCATTTTGCTCGCCGTATTTTTGGCAATTCCGACAAAAAACTGAAAATATTTCAATTTTGTAATTTTTTTTCGCGCAACCTCTTTATTTTCCTGCGCGGTTGTGGTATAGTATATAGGCTTGAGAGTATGTCCGAAAGTTT
>CAMVBD010000207.1 GCA_947165615.1 uncultured Clostridia bacterium
ATCATTCAACACCCAACATCCAACACCCAACATCAACACGCAACACTCCTCACCCCACACCCAACACCATCTATACAGGAGGTTCTTATGAAAAAATCCCTTTCCGTCCTTCTCTCCGTCCTTTTGCTTGTTTTATTGACCGTTCCCGCCTTTGCCGCGCCCAACGGCAAACTGACCCCGGGCGACGCCGTCACGGCCGCCGACGCCAGACAGATCCTTCGCGCCGCCGTGGGGCTTGAGACCCTGTCCGACCGGGACGCCGAGTCCGCCGACCTCGATCTTGACGGCAAGGTGACCGCCGCGGACGCAAGGACCGCGCTCAGGGCAGCCGTGGGTCTGGAGATCCTGTCTTCCGTCTATTTTGAAAACGCGTACGCCGCGCTGCAGGGCGGGCACTTTTACGCCGTCATGCCCATGAACGACGGCGACGCCAGCGGCGAGATCGTCATGGCGTTCACGGACCGGTCCACGTACCTCAAGGCTTCTCTGGACATGGACGGCGTCAGCATGACCCTGCCGATCCTGCGCGCGGACGGCAAAACCTATTTTCTGGACGAGGACAACGCTCTGTTTGCCGAGGTCACCGACGAGGACCGCGAAACCTTCCGCTCCGTCGGGATGGATCTGGACGAAATGTTCGACGAGCTCGTCCTGTTCGACGGCATGCCCGCCCTTTCGACGGCGGACGCCGTCCGGGAAGTCTCCTACCGCGGGCAGCCGGCGACGCAGTACGTCTTTGCGCAGGACTCGGGTGAAATGCGCGTCTATCTGTCCGGACGGCAACTGCTCGGTTTTACGGAAATCGACAGTCACGGAAACGTCGTCGCGGACGAGCCTTTTTCGGCGTTTTCCATCTCCGTCCCCGCATCCCTTACGGGCGTCCCCGCGGGGTTCTCTTCCGTCCCGGCGGACGAACTGTTTTTGATCCTGATGACGAAAGGCGGACGCTGATGCGCCTCGATTGTACTTGCATTTTCCGACGCCGTCTGCTATAATATAAGGGTATCCAACATTTTACGACAGGAGAAGAGAATATGAAACTGCATCTGAAGAAATGGCCGGCGATCCTGCTGGTCCTGTGTCTGCTTCTCACCGCCGCCTGCGGCAAAGACGGCGAAAAGGACGATCCGTCCGAAAGCGCGGACGCCTCCGTTTCCGAAAACGGGTCGGACGCCGGTGAGGACGTTACCAAAATCTCAGACGAGGTGCTTCCCGCCGGAATAAACCCCCTGACCGGCAAAAGCGGCTATGACGACGCGATGCGCGACAAAAAAGCCGTCGCCATCGTTGTGGAAAACCATCCCGCCGCCCGTCCCCAGTGGGGCATGAGCACGCCCGACATCCTGATGGAATACGAGGTCGAGGGCGGCATTTCCCGCATGCTCTGGCTGTACGCCGACGCCTCCCGCGTGCCGGACAAGGTCGGCCCCGTCCGCAGCGCCCGTCACGACGTGGTGGAACTGGCGCGCGGCTGGGATCTGGTCTTCATCCACTGCGGCGGCAGCCCCGAGGCGCTCAGCCTCATCGGCACCTACGGCGGCGCCCTCAGCGAACTGGACGTCATGCAGCGTGAAGCGGGAACCTACCGGGACACGACCCGCAGCGTCAGCTACGAGCACAAACTGATCCTGCAGGGCAGCAAGCTCGAAAACGCGCTGGAGTCCGCCGGCGTCAGCACCGCGGCCAACCCCGCGACCCGCGCGCCTCTGATCTTCGCGGACGAAAACGCGCCGAGGACCCTTTCCGGCGGCGACGCGGACAAGATCCATTTTGCCTATTCCGGCTACTACGTCTACGACTTTACCTATGAAAACGGCCGCTACACCCGCGCCATCAACGGCAGCGTCATGACCGACGACACCGGCGCCGTGTGCGCCTACGACAACGTGCTGATCCTGTACGTGGACATGGTCAGCCGCAACGACGACGCCGGGCATCAGGACCTTTTGCTCGAAAAGGGAGGCCGGGGCGTCTACTTTAACGGCGGCAGGTACGAGACCGTCCGCTGGGAAAAAGGCGAGGGCGCCGATCCCCTGCGCCTGTTGGACGAGCAGGGCAATGCGCTCGTGCTGAATCCCGGCCAGTCCTATATCGGCTTTGTCAGAAGCACGCAGGAAAGCGTCACGAAATACTGAGAACAAAAACAAAAAAACCGGGAGCCTCCCGGTTTTTTTAATTGTATCGCATATGCCGTTTCCACATAAAATCGCGGGCGCACAGCGTTGTTTCGCCCCGCAGCACCGCCGCCATTTCGGTTTTCAGCGTGGGCAGGCTGTCGGTCACAAAGGCCTCCGTCAGCCCCTCGGGCAGCATGGTCAGCGGCGCGTCCAGGTCGTCCAAAAGATCGGCGCGCAGATCGTCTATCATCCCGGCGGCGTTTAGGGGCACGCGGCGGTTTATGGGCAGCGTCTCAAAGTCCGGCGGCAGGACCAGTTCGTCCTTGAGGTCGTACAGCATCCGGAAGCGGCGGTTTAAGATGTGGTAGTCGCGGTATAAAAGCGCCAGTTCCCGGTCGTCTTTCGGGGTCATTTTTTCCTCCCCCGCGCCGTGGATGACCTGCCTGTGCAGATCGTCTTCCAAGACGTGCAGGTAGTAGCCGAGGTACAGGGGATCGGAGCGGACCTCGGAGGAGAATTCCTCCCGGAATTTCCCGAAGTCGAACCAGACCGTGCCGAGCCCGACGTCCCGCTCGGTGTAGTGGGTCAGTTCCCGCTCGGGCTTAAGGCGGTAGGCGTCGGGCAAAAGGCTCCCCAGCAAAAAGCGGCTGCGGTCCTTTTGCTCCATGTCCCCCGACAGCAGGACCCCGAATGTGTAATGGACCGTCCTCTGCGCCATTTTCTCGCCCCCTTTTTTTGATAGTATACCACGAAGCGGAGGAAAAGGAAAGATAAAAGAAAAAGATAAAAGATAAAAGATAAAATCCGGTAGCACGGCGCACCTGCGCCGTATGATGTCCCGTTCATGTCCGGCCTCATGGCGTACCGCGAACTTTCCCCTTGTCCTTCCTTTTTTTCCGTGGTATAATAAACCCAGAACGCAAAAGGAGACGCGCATGAAGTACAAAACCATGGACCGCGCCCAGTGGCGCCGGGTGACGTCCCGCCGCGTGACGGCAAACGAACTGACCAAAAATGGCGTACAGGGCAAGGAGAGTTTTATCCTCATCGGGGACGTGACGGACCCGCTCATCGTCGGCACGCCGGACGGCGGGACCTTAAACGTCGCGGACGCCGGCTACGGCTGGTACCAGCGCGCCTTCGCCGGGGAGGAGACGTGGCTGACCGCCGCGTTTGACGAAAAAGGGACCCTTTTGCAGATCTATTTTGACGTGACCGCCGGAAACGACTTTTCGGACCCCCGCGACCCCGGTTTTTCGGACCTGTACCTCGACGTCGTGCTGACCCCTGGCCACGGGATCATGACGCTGGACCGGGACGAGCTGGACGCGGCGCTGGAAAGCGGCGACGTCACCCCCGCGCAGCACCGGCGGGCGCTGGAAGTCGGCGCGGCGCTGGCAGAGGACCTGCGGCAAAACGGGGACGCTCTCTGCCGGGAGGTGACTGCGGCGGCCTTGGCGCTCCGGCGGCGTCTGACCGGGGGCGTGGACGTGGTCGCGGCGCTGATTTGGCAAAACGACCGCTTTCTCATCTGTCAGCGCCCGGCGCACAAGGCGCGGGGCTTACTGTGGGAGTTTGTCGGCGGCAAGGTGGAGCCCGGCGAAACCAAGGAAGAAGCCCTTGTCCGCGAATGCGAAGAGGAACTCGGCGTCAGGGTCGCCCCGTCGTCCGTCTTCTGTACGCTTACCCACGTTTATCCCGACCTGACCGTCAACCTGACGCTGTTTCACGCCGAAATCACGTCCGGCGTGCCGCAGCTTTTGGAGCACAATGACCTAAAATGGATCACCCGGGACGAGATCGACGGGTATGCATTCTGCCCCGCGGACGAGGAGATTCTGAAAAAGATCCGGGCGATGTAAGGACGCTGATGCGTTTAAAATGCAGAATGCAGAATACAAGATACAAAATGATGGAAGGGCTTCGCCCTTACCCGGTTAAAATGCGAGCCGCGGTGCAAAATGCAGAATACAAAATACAGAATTTCGGATGGAGCTTCGCTCCATACCA
>CAMVBD010000208.1 GCA_947165615.1 uncultured Clostridia bacterium
AGTTTCGATAACGACCTGATCCCCGATTATTTTTACAACAGACTTGTCGACATCACCCCCACGGACCTCCAAAAGATGGGGGCAAAGGCCGTGGCGCTGGACATTGACAACACCGTCGCCGTGGACGCGCTTTACCGGATCTTTGACGGCGTGCCCGACTGGATCCGGCAGACGACCGCCGCCGGTTTTCCGGTTATGATCCTGTCAAACCCCTGGGCGTGGCGGGCGAAATACATCTCCGGGAAACTCGGTCATATCCCCTATATCCCCTATGCGGACAAACCGGACGCCAAAAACTTTTTCAAGGCCGCCGAAATGCTCGGCGTCGACATTTCGGAGCTTGCCATGATCGGCGATCAGTTGTTTACGGATATCCGCGGCGCCAACAACGCCGGCGCCATTTCCGTGCGCGTGCGCCCGATGTACAAAGAGGTCTTTCTGCCGGCGCACTACATCCCCCTCAGGCACCGCGAGCACGTCTTTTTGCGCGAGCACGGGTTCGGGGACAAGATCTGAGCCCGGCGCCCCGTAAAAAAACTCTTGCAATCTATAAAAACATATGGTAAGATAAAAAGGTAAAAAACTATCCCATCAGAAAGGATGATTATTTATGGTTTCAGCCGGCGATTTCAGAAACGGCGTCACCTTTGAAATGGACGGACAGGTCTGGTCCATCATCGAATTCCAGCACGTTAAGCCCGGCAAGGGCGCCGCTTTCGTGCGCACAAAGCTCAGGAACGTCATTCAGGGCAGCGTCGTCGAAAAGACCTTCTCCCCCACCGACAAGTTCCCGACCGCTTACATTGAGCGCAAGGAAATGACCTATTCCTACAACGACGGCGACCTTTATTATTTCATGGATTCCGAGACCTATGAAATGGAACCCATCGGCAAAAGCGAACTGGACGACAACTTCCGTTTCGTAAAGGAAGACATGGTCTGCCGTGTTCTGTCCTACAAGGGCAAGGTCTTCGGCGTGGAGCCCCCGACGTTCGTCAACCTTGAGGTCACCAAGACCGAGCCCGGCTTCAAGGGCGACACCGCCACCAACACCCTCAAGCCCGCCACGCTTGAAACCGGCGCTGAGGTCAGAGTTCCCCTGTTCATCAACGAGGGCGAAATGATCCAGATCGACACCCGCACGGGTGAATATCTCGGCAGAGCCTGATTTTCGGAGGAAAGAAAAATGACAATTGCAGAAAGAGTCGCGTATCTCAAGGGTCTTTGCGAGGGCCTGAATCTCGGTGACGACAGCAAAGAGGCAAAGCTTTTCGGCGCCATCATCGACGTGCTGGAAGACGTCGCGCTGGAACTGGAAGACGACGCCGCTCGCCTTGACGTTCTGGACGAGGATCTTGCGAACGTGGAAGACGTCGTGTATGATCTCGATGACGACGATTTGGACGACGAAGACTGGGACGACGAGGAAGACGACGGCGTTTACGAGTTTGAATGCCCCAACTGCCACGAGACCGTCTTCTTTGACGAATCCATCTTTGAGGACGACGAGGACTTCGAACTGGAGTGCCCCGCCTGCGGCGCGAAGCTGGATCTCGATTCTCTGTTTGAAGAGGACGAGGACGGCGACGGCGACGACGACCTCGAATTCTGAACTGACGATCCGCAAAACCAAGGGCAGACCTCCGGTCTGCCCTTTTAAGGAGAAAAAAATATGATCTACGTACTTTTGGTCCTGACGGCCCTGTTTTCCTTCCTGTTTATGATCGGCCTGTTTTATTCGATCAAATATATGTTCTTTGACAAGGTGTTCAAGCAGAACTTTTTGATCGGCGTGGCGCTTTGCTTCGCCCTGGCGGTCGTGTGCGGCGTACTGTGCATCGTGCTGGCGGCGGCCTCCCGCTCGGTCGGGACGGTCCATCCCGCGGCGATGATTTTGCCGCTGCTGTAAAAATCACCGCGCTTTCATAAAGCGCGGCGGTGAAATCCTTTTTGGGCGGGGAAAATCCATCCTATGGATGGGAGAAATCGTCCTCCCGGACGGTGAAATCCTCGGGCTGCGCCCTTGGGTGTAAATAACAAAATCCGTCATGGTCACTCCGGTCCGGAGCCATGACGGATTCTTTTTGTCTGCTTTTCTGATCTTCCACCCTCGCGCAGCGAGGATTTCACCCTCTCGGGATTTCACCCGCCGCAGGCGGATTTCACCGGATGCGCGCCGCGCCTCCGATTATCTGTGCCACTTGACGCCCTGCTTGGTGTCCTCCAGCACGACGCCCATTTCGGTGAGCTGATTCCGGATCTCGTCCGCGCGCGCCCAGTTCTTTTCGCTTCTGGCCTTGGTGCGCTCGGCGATCAGGGCTTCGATTTCGGCGTCCTCATCGGAATCGTCCTCATTTTTGAGGGCGGGGTCGTCGTAGACGAGTCCCAGAACGCCCGCAAGTGTGTCGAACACCTTGATCGCATCCTCCACGTCCGCCTTTTTCGGCGCTTCGGTCAGCACTTCCTTGTTGATAAAGCGTGTGAGATCAAACAGCACGCCGATGGCGTCGGCGGTGTTGAGGTCGTCGTCCAGCGCCTCGTCAAAGCGGGAGACAAAACGGTCGAACTCGGGCGCAAGGCTCTCGGTCTTTCCGTCTCCGGCAGTTTTAAGCGCGAAATCGAGCGAATCGCGGCAGGTATGCAGCCGCGCCAAGGACGTCTTGCACTGGGTCACGGAATCGTAGGAGTAGTTGATGGGGCTGCGGTACTGGCAGGAGAGCATCAGCATGCGGATGGGCTCGTAGCCGAACTGCTTGGCGACGTCCCTGACCGTAAAGAAATTGCCCTCGCTTTTGCTCATTTTGACGTTGTCGACGGTAATAAAGCCGTTGTGCATCCAGTAGCGGGCAAAGGGCACGCCGTTGCAGCACTCGGACTGCGCGATCTCGTTTTCGTGATGGGGGAAGATGAGATCCTGCCCGCCGCAGTGGATGTCGATGGTTTTGCCGAGATACCGTCTCGACATGGCGGAGCACTCGATGTGCCAGCCGGGTCTGCCGAGGCCCCAGGGAGACTCCCAATAGGGTTCACCGGGCTTTGAGGCCTTCCACAGCGCAAAGTCCGCGGCCTCTTTTTTGACGTCGCCGACGGAAATTCGCGCGCCGGACATCAGGTCCTCCAGCGGCTGGTGGGAGAGTTTGCCGTACTCGCTGAATTTGGCGGGGCTGAAATAGACGTCGCCGTCCGCCTCATACGCGTAGCCCTTTTCGATCAGGGTCGAGATGATGTCGATGATCTCGCCGATGTTTTCGGTGGCGCGGGGATGGATGGTCGCCTCGCGCACGTTGAGGCCCTTGGCGTCGGTCTTGTATTCCGCGATAAACTGTTCGCTGATGGACTTATAGTCCGTACCGGCGGCGTTTGCGGCCTTGATGATCTTGTCGTCGATGTCCGTAAAATTCTGCACGAACGTGACTTTGTTTCCGCGGTATTCGAGGTAGCGGCGCAGCACGTCGAACACGCAGATGGGACGGGCGTTGCCGATGTGGATGTAGTTGTAGACCGTCGGCCCGCAGGCGTAGATCTTGAATTCGCCGGGAGTCAGGGGGATCAGTTCCTCCTTGCGGCGGGTCAGGGTATTATAAATTCTCATGGGATTCTCCTTTCAGACGGCGCACTTCTTCCTTGAGGTCGTATATTTCGCGCTCCAGCCGTTCAAACTCTCTCTGCAGGGGGTCGGACAGTTGGGTGTGGTCGAAGTTGTCTGTCTTCACGCCGTCGCGCCGGACGATCCGGGCGGGGACGCCGACCGCCGTACAGTTGGCGGGAAGTTCCGTCAGCACGACGCTGCCGGCGGCGATTTTGGTGTTGTCGCCGATCTTCATGGGGCCGAGGACCTTTGCGCCCGCGCCGATCATGACGCCGTTGCCGACCGTCGGGTGGCGTTTGCCGATGTCCTTGCCGGTGCCGCCCAGCGTCGCCCCCTGATAAATGGTCACGTCGCTGCCGACTTCGGCCGTCTCGCCGATGACGACGCCGACGCCGTGGTCAATGAAGACGCGCTCGCCGAGCTTTGCGCCGGGATGGATGTCGATGCCGGTGTGGCGGTAACTGGTGTTGGAAATCAGCCGCGCCAGAAAAAACCGGTTATGGTCGTAAAACCAGTGCGCGAGCCGGTGATTG